>JAFGIF010000079.1 GCA_016929755.1 Deltaproteobacteria bacterium
CATCATGACAGCTCTCCGGAAGATGATGCAGGCCATGGTACCAAGGTATGCGGAATCATCGGTTCGTTAGGAGACAACAATCAGGGAATGGCCGGCGTCGACTGGAATATCGATGTCAAAATCATGCCCTTGAAGTTCATGCAGCTCGAAGGAGCTGAAACCACCGGCTACATTTCAGATGCCATCGATGCTATTTACTATGCCGTTGATCACGGTGTGGACATCATTAACGCCAGCTGGGGATTCGATTCCTTTTCATACGCACTGGAAGACGCCATAGCATATGCCAGAAATCATGGCGTTCTCTTCATTGCTTCGGCCGGCAACTCCGGCATTGATAACGATTATTATGCACATTATCCATCGAACTATACTCTGGACAATGTTATCGCTGTAGCCGCAATGACCCGCTATGATTCACTGGCCAGTTTCTCCAACTATGGCTATTACAGCGTGGACGTTGCAGCACCCGGAGTGGGACTTATGACAACCACCAATGACGGCGGGTGCACCCAGTGGGCCTCCGGCACATCATTCGCCGCACCGTTTGTAACAAGCATTGCCGCTATGGTTATCTCGCAATTTCCAGAGCTGACATATACCGAGATCAGAAATCGTATCCTGAAAAGCACTGTTATGGATGAAAGTTACACCGAAGAACTCCTGGCCAGCGGGGGCTGTGTAAACGCCTATAATGCGTTGCTCGGTCTTGAACTGCACGAAATCACTTCTAAGGACAACTGGACTCCTCCCAGCTCACAAAATATCGATGGTGATGAAAAGGCATCCGGCGATGACAGTTCGAGCGGAGGTTGTTTTATCGAAAGCTCTAAGATCCAAAGGAATAATCTGTCTGTAGGATTGTTTATGCTGCTGTTAACCCTATTCCCGATACTTACATTTAAGTATCGGGAATAACCTATACCCCCCTGCCCCCCGGTTACGGGGGGCAGGTCCCTTTCTTTTCTTAAGGGTTACATCTGTTCAATGGCCATCGCCATTCCCTGTCCACCACCGATACACAGAGTTGCCAGACCGAGCTCGACATTGCGCCTCTTCATTTCGTTCATCAGGGCAATGATAATACGGGCCCCGGTACATCCGACGGGATGGCCGATTGAGATCCCGGATCCATTCAAATTGGTATTTTCCATACTAATATCGAGTTCCCGCATACAGGCAATTGCCTGTGAAGCAAAGGCCTCGTTCAGTTCAATCAGCCCGTAATCCTTGATCTGTGTTCCGGTTATCTTTAACAATTTTCTGGTAGCCGGCACCGGGCCCAAGCCCATATAAGCCGGATCAACTCCACCTGAAGCATAGCCTTTTACCCTGGCAATGGGTTTTAATCCCAATTCTTTGGCCTTATCTTCACTCATGACCAGCAAGGCTGCTGCAGCATCGTTGATGCCCGATGCATTCCCAGCGGTTACCGTACCATCCTTTTTAAAGGCGGGCTTGAGTTTTGCCATCTTCTCAACAGTGGTATCCATCGGCCTTTCATCGATATCGAAAATAACCGGATCGCCTTTTCTTTGGGGTATTGAAACCGGCACGATTTCATCCTTCAAAATACCATCACTGATAGCTTTGCGGGCCCGTTTGTGGCTTTCATACCCGAGTTCATCCTGTTCCTGACGGCCAATGCCGTATTTTTCTGCAATATTCTCTGCCGTTATGCCCATATGATAACCATAGAAAATTTCATAGAGACCATCAAATACCACCAAATCGACCAGATCACCGTAGGGCATATTCATCCGGTATCCCCAGCGAGCCTGAGGCAATGCGTAGGGCACAGCACTCATATTCTCCATGCCGCCCGCAATGACCACTTCGTTATCACCGGCCTTTATGGTGGAGGCTGCCAGGGCGATGGCCTTCATTCCGGATGCACACACCTTGTTAACGGTGATCGCACTCGTCTCTTTAGGCAAACCTGCACGAATCATGGCCTGGCGTCCGGGATTCTGCCCCTGCCCTGCCTGAATAACATTGCCCATGATTACCTCATCCACCCCGATCTCCTTCAAGCTATCATCCCAGTTGGCATACTGCTGTTCAATAGGAGAAAGCCCGTCATCTTTGCAGGCATCCGGGCAAAAATCCTGTGAAAACGCAGGCTGAACAGGCTTCAACCCGGCCTTTATGAGGGCCTCGCGAATTACTAATGCTCCGATTTCTTTGGCTGGTACATTCTTTAAAGATCCACCAAAAGTTCCAACGGCGGTACGAACACCACTGACAATAACTACGTTTGACATATTTTCTCCTTCTTATGGAAGTTTATTTGCTTCTCATTCTAAGCCTCGCGATACTATTCCATAAAACCGGAGTCATGGCAAGAATGGTTATCCTTAACCGGCTATGCCCGTCTTGATAAAGCACATATTTGGGTGTAAGGGATAGACATGCATCTTGATCTCAGTGAACTGTTGGATCACTACAAGCGCTATATCCTGGACCAGAAAGGGCTTTCTCCGGAAAGTTTTCGGGCTTACATAAATGATATCAGCCACATGGTAGGGTTTATACAAGACATAGGCGTGAGTATACCTGATCGCCGCATGGTGCGCTCGTATATGCTCCACCTGCATACCCACTACGCCCGAACAAGCATAAATCGTAAGCTGAGCGCCATCAAGGGGTTCTTTGACTTTATTCTCAAGCAGACCGATTTGTCCACAAACCCTTTCGCCCATGTGAGGTCCTTGAAAAAACCCGATTATCTCCCCGGTTTTCTTTCACCTGATGAAATTTTCGATCTGATCGATGCAACTACGGAACTGCGAGACCGGGCCATTCTGGAGTTACTCTACTCGAGCGGCATCCGGGCCGGTGAGCTGGAAGGCTTGAATTGTTCAGACATCAACATGCAAAAAGGTTTTATCCGGGTTATGGGAAAGGGTTCCAAACAACGCCTGGTGCCGGTTGGCAAACGTGCACTTGAAGTGATACAAGTATATCTTGCAAGCAGGGGTATTAACGATCCTCTTTACTGTAATGATCCGCTCTTCCTGAACACCAGAGGTGGCCGGCTTTCATCGCGAAGCCTGCGCCGCATAGTATACAAATGGTCGCTCAAAGTTGCCACCAGCCGGAGTGTAAGCCCTCATACCATCAGGCACAGTTTTGCATCCCATATGCTTGATGCCGGTGCTGACCTGAGATCCATTCAGGAAATGCTCGGCCATGCCAGTCTTTCAACCACCCAGTACTACACTCATTTGAGCGTTGATAAATTAATGGATGTGTACGATAAAGCTCATCCAAAGGCAAAGGAGGGATAATGATAAGGTCAACAACTATACTTTGTGTGAGAAGGAACAATCAGGTGGTTCTTGCTGGAGACGGGCAGGTCACCATGAGCGATGTCGTATTGAAAGCCAATGCAAAAAAAGTCCGGAAACTCCATGAAGATAAGGTACTTGCGGGTTTTGCCGGATCGACGTCAGACGCCTTTACTCTGTTCGAGAGGTTCGAGGCCAAACTCAAGGAATACCGGGGCAACCTGACACGGGCAGCGGTCGAAATGGGAAAAGACTGGCGTACGGACAGAGTTCTTAGGCGGCTCGAGGCTTTAATGATCATAGCTAATAATGAAAAGACCTTTCTGTTGTCGGGAAACGGGGATGTGATAGAGCCTGACGATCAGGTATGCGGCATCGGTTCAGGCGGCAATTACGCGGTAGCCGCAGCCAAAGGGCTCATGAACTCCACCGAGCTCAGCGCCAGGCAGATCGCTGAGAAGGCAATGGATATCGCTTCGGATATATGCATATATACCAACAAAAATATTATTATTGAGGAACTGACATGAAAAATCTTACCCCCAAAGAAATTGTGGCCGAACTCGACCATTACATCATAGGCCAGGACCTTGCTAAAAAGGCAGTAGCTATTGCTCTCAGAAACAGGTGGCGAAGACAGCGGGTCAGCGAGGATATTCGAGATGATATTTACCCCAAGAATATAATTCTCATCGGCCCGACCGGGGTGGGCAAAACTGAGATAGCAAGACGCCTTGCAAATCTTTCCGGAGCACCATTGATCAAGGTCGAGGCATCGAAATTCACTGAAGTGGGTTATGTCGGCCGAGATGTGGAATCCATCATTCGCGACCTCATGCGCCTTGCAATGCAGATGGTCCAGAAAGAAGAAAGCGAAAAAGTCACTTCCAAGGCTACCGAAATTGCCCATGAGCGACTGCTCGATTATCTCCTGCCGCCTAATAAAGAAGCCCAGGATCAATCCGAGAGCCGGGAAAAATTCAGAAAGATGCTGAATGAAGGCACGCTGGACGAACGCATCATCGAAGTGGATACCCATGAAACCACCATGCCTTCGATTGAAATATTCTCTGGCCAGGGCCTTGAAGAAATGGGAATTGACTTCAAAGAGATGTTCTCAAACATCATGCCCAAACGCAGCCGGCGCAGGAAAATGAAGGTCAAGGATGCTCTCGAATTCCTTGTTCAGGAAGAGGTATCGCGGCTGATCGACATGGAGAAGGTTACCCAGGAAGCCAGAAGCCGGGTTGAAAACCTCGGGATTGTTTTCATTGACGAGCTCGACAAGGTAGCAGGCAGAGAAGCCGCCCACGGTCCTGATGTATCGCGCGAAGGTGTCCAGCGTGATCTGCTCCCGATAGTGGAAGGAACGACCGTCAATACCAAGTTCGGTCCGGTGAAAACAGATCACATTCTCTTCATTGGCTCGGGTGCCTTCCATGTCAGTAAGCCCTCTGACCTTATTCCCGAACTCCAGGGCCGATTCCCCATCCGCGAGGAACTGCAACCCCTGACCAAGGAGGATTTTATCAGGATTTTGACCGAACCCAAAAACGCTCTTATAAAACAATACACCGCATTGCTGGCTACCGAAGGCATTGAACTCAAATTCCAAGAAGATTCAATCTCCGAAATAGCACAGATAGCCCAGTATATTAATGAGCAGACCGAGAATATAGGTGCCAGAAGACTGCATACGGTCATGGAAAAAATGCTGGAGGAAATATCCTTCGAGGCCTCCGACCTTTCAGGGCTGATAGAGGTGAATGCCGAATACGTGCGCAAACGCCTCGATCCGATCATCAAGAAAGAAGACTTAAGCCGCTATATCCTTTAAAAAACTGCTACAGGAGAGACTTTTTTTGAACGATTATGTAAAGCCACTGGATTCTCTCTTGATCAAGCCGGCCGGTCCGGACTGCAACATGGCCTGCAGCTATTGTTTTTACTATGAAAAAGCTTTTCTATTCCCCCAAATAAAAAAACACCGCATGAGTGAGGACACCCTGGAGTGTCTTATCAGGCAGGCCATGCAGCAGTCGGACAGGCAGATGACCTTCAGCTGGCAAGGTGGTGAACCGACCCTGATGGGGCTGGATTTTTATAGGAAGGCCACCCAACTGCAGCAGAACTACGGCAGGGGGCATGTAATCGGCAACGGCTTTCAGACCAATGGTATTCTGATCGATAATGCCTGGGCACAATTTCTGAACCGCTATCAGTTCCTGGTGGGGCTTTCGCTGGATGGCCCCCGGCATATCCACGACTATTACCGCAAAATGAGAGACGGCAAGGGATCATGGTCAAAGGTGACGGATACCGCCAGGCTTTTGCTCGACTCGGACGTCTCCACCAATGCCCTGGTTGTCATCAACGACTACTCGGTTAATTACCCCGATGAAATCTATGAATTCCACAAAGACCTGGGGCTCACACACATACAGTTCATCCCCTGCGTGGAAACTGATGATCACAGTCCCGGGATTTCAGCGCCCTTTTCCGTTTCTTCCGA
>JAFGIF010000080.1 GCA_016929755.1 Deltaproteobacteria bacterium
GGACCCAACTCTTTTGCCAGACTCTTGGTAAAGCCGATCAAACCCGCCTTGGTTGCGGCATACACGCTCTGCCCGGCATTGCCCCCGAGACCAACAACAGATGACATTGTAATTATTCTCCCCCGTTTCTGCTTTATCATATATCGTGCTGCATGAGAAGCACAGAAAACCGCCCCCTTGAGATTAATATCGACCAACTCCTGGAAATCACCGGGTTTAACCCTGAGCAGCAGGAAATCCTTTGATACCCCGGCATTATTCACCAGAATATCAATGCGTGAATGCTGCTCTGCAACACGCTTGATGCTTTGTTTTACCTGGGCTTCATCAGCCACATCGAACCCCATGACCTCTGCCGAACCTCCGGCATTTTGTATACTTTCAACAACGGCCTCCGCCATCTTAAGGCTGCTCTTGTAGTTTACTATTACATGCGCGCCGCAGCTTCCCAGCAACCCGGCCACCGAAGCTCCGATACCCCGACTGGCGCCGGTGACAACCGCTATTTGGCCGCTCAGATCTATATTCATTTGACCACCCTCACTTCCACTTGGGCTTCGGGCACGATCTTCTTCACCAATGATGCAAGTACGGATTTTGGCCCAATCTCAATAAATTTCTTAATTCCCCGTGATGCGGCATATTGCACCGACTCTTCCCACCTAACGGGACACACGAGTTGTTCGGCAAGCAGATTCTTTATATTGGATGGAATCGATTCCGGCTGCGCTGTTGCATTGAAGACAATCCGGGTATACGGACTTTTCAGTGATATTTTCTGAAGGTGGCCAGCCAGTTTTTGCCTGGCCGACTCCATGAGCGGACAATGAGGTGCAACAAGTACTCTGAGCGGAACCACCCGCCTGGCACCTGCTTCTTTCAGTTTTTCTGCGGCAGCTTTGATGGCCGCTGCTTTCCCGGAAATAACCACCTGATCCGGGGCATTGATGTTGGCAATCCAGACATCGTCCATGCCTGCGATTGCATCTCGTACAGATTCGCCCTTCATCCCGAGCACGGCGGCCATGGCACCTGCCTGTCTTGACTGAACATCTGCCATGAAGGCGGCCCTGTGCCTTACCAGATCCAGACCATCCTCAAAAGAGATTGCTCCCGATGCAACCAGGGCCGAATACTCGCCCAGGGAATGGCCCATAACCATGGCCGGTTCTTCCAGTCCGGATTTCTTCCAGAGAGCTATGCTGCATGAGAGCACTGCAGGCTGAGCATTAACGGTTAGGGAAAGATCGGATTCAGGACCTTCCTGCATCAAGCGAACGAGCCTCGGCTCAAGAATATCCTCGAGAGCCAAACCTTGCGTCATACCGGGGAACTGGGTCCCTTGACCCGGGAATATCAGGCAGTATGACATCACTCTTCTTCTGAAGTTTTAATGACCTCTTTACCCTTGTAATACCCGCAGCTCGGACAGACCCGGTGTGGAAGCTTGGGTTCCTGGCAATTGGAGCAATAGGACATGGCGGGCAAGCTGATTGCATCGTGAGCTCTGCGCTTATCCCTGCGAGTGCTGGAATGTCTTCTCTTGGGTACAGGCATATATTCTACCTCCTGATAGTGTTCTTTATTTCCGCCAACTTCTGCAGCCTTGGATCGAGTGGCTTTTCACATCGGCACTGCCCTTGATTCAAGTTGGTTCCGCAATGCTGGCACAATCCTTTACAATCGAGAGAGCATACATAGTTCAATGGCAAAGCCAAGACCATTTCCGAGATAATATACTCTCCCAGGGTTATATCTTTTCTGTAATAACCGATTTCCGCACTTTGGCGTTCCGGTTCATAATCATCGGGGATATCAGGTGGTGCCGGCAGATAATCAGTATTCAAGTCCCGTTTAAAAGCATACGTCATCGGCACAAGACAACGCGAACAAAAAGTTTGTATTTTTCCTTCCAGATGCACTGCGGCATGGATGGTGTCGCCTTTTCTTGTCAGCACATAATGGATATGAAGCGGCTCTCTGACCTGGAGATCCTCATCGCAGAGTATCCCTTCAAACTTCTCGGGTTGAATATTGACCTCGCACTCAATACCCGCTTCCCCGATCGTAGCGGCTGATATTCGTATGTCTTCGATCGATTGAATTTTTTCCATAACGATTGCAACAGCTACTATTGCATACAACAGTGTTTGTCAAGCATAGAGGATTTCGTGAAAATCCAATTTAGAACAACACTCACAGTGTTGACATACTGTCCAATGCCGTATAGGGATTAGCGCTATGAATAATGATATCAAGGTGTGGTTGGATGGCACACTGGTTGACTGGCGCAATGTTCAGGTTTCGCCGCTTTCCCACAGTTTCAGCAGGGCTTCGGCTATCTTCGATGTTCTTGCGATAATAGAAACCCGACGGGGCCCGGCATACTTCTGCCCGCAAGAACATGTAGACCGGCTCTTTTTCAGCGCAGATGCAATCTCAATGAATCTGCCGTATACAAAACAACAAATCCTCGATGCCCTCGACCAAACAGCTAAAACCAATCACATTTCAAAAGGCGCTGCCAAGATTTTTGCCTATTATCCGGATATCACCCTGGGTACCATGCCTGCAGGTAGAGATGTTTCGGTTGCCATCTACTGCCTTGATTACGAGCAGATGGGAATTACCCAGGAGAAACTGGATTCCCCGATTTCCGTGGGGATCTCCCGCTACAGGAAACTGCACCCCGATACCACGGCCCTGCATGCCAAGGTTGTCGGGAATTATGTCAACGGCTTTCTAGCCAAGACCGAGGTCGTCGGCAAGGGCTATGATGAAGCCCTCATGCTTGATGTTCATGGCAATATCGCCGAAGGACCGACCTCCAACATTTTTTTCGTCAACGGACAAACCATCGAGACACCCAGTGAAAAAAATGTACTGCCCGGAATTACCCGCGGCGTTATCATGGAAATCCTTTCTGAGCTGGACTATCCGATCATGGAAAACAGCATTCGGCCCGAGGAGCTTTCCAGATTTGACGAGGCCTTCTTCTCCGGCACCCTGAACTTCGTGCAGCCCATATGCAGAATCGAAGATACACTCCTGACTTGCCCCGGACAAATCACCTCTGCCATCAAGGAGAAAATCCACGAGGTTTTCCATGCCGGAACCAGCAGATACGATCGCTGGCTCAGCTATATTAAATAGGTATTTTTAAGGCATTGCAGAAGATCTTTATCACTTGACAACAGCAATCAATCATCATAGATAAAAAAACCATTGTTCTTCCTCGGTAGCTCAATCGGCAGAGCGGGTGGCTGTTAACCACTAGGTTGGGGGTTCAAGTCCCTCCCGGGGAGCCAGGAAAACA
>JAFGIF010000081.1 GCA_016929755.1 Deltaproteobacteria bacterium
CTGAGCTTCTTGGCTTTTTTCTCTGAAGCAAAAATCATTACACAGGCCCCATCACTCTGAGAGCACATGTGAATCAGTCTGAGCTCTCCGACCAGCTTGGGTGATGTATTCATGAGATTGTCCATCTGGTCGTATTCGAGGCCCAATCTGCGGTGTGCTCTCGGATTCAGGCAGGCATGCTTGTCCATCATAATACGGTATTTCATGGCTGCTGTCTTGGCCCGCTCTTCACCGAATTCTTGAATCATCATGGAAGCAGTTGATCCGGTCAATGCACCGGTCTGCAGATGTCGAAACCACAATGGGTCGGCCATATTGGTAATACCACCGGTAGTATGTCCTTCCTGGAGTTTTTCCAACCCGATCGCCATAACAACATCATACATTCCGGATGCCACGAGATTATCGGCGGCACAAACCAAGCTGGCGCCAGTCGTTCCTCCGGTTGTGATACGGAATTGATCTTTCCCGTATGCTCCGGTTCCCAGTGAATGCCACATATCGGGCTGATGCACCATCTCAAAGAGCTCCATATTTCCGTGAATTACACAATCAACCTCATCCAAAGTTATGTTGGCATCCTGCAGCGCGTAGCGGACCGCTTCATTTACCATCTCTGCCTGATTCTGGTATTCCTTATGACTTGAATATTCGGTCTGTCCCACACCAATAATACCTACATTTCTGTTTTTCTTTTTCTTTCCCATGGCAAACCTCCTTATTGCTCCAGCACCAAGGCGGTATGGAACTGACCTGCTCCCCCGGTTGTGCTCTGGACAACAGCCCGCTTCACATCGGATGCTTGATGTTCTCCGGCTTCTCCCTTTAATTGAAGAACTGCCTCTGCAGCCCGGTACAGACCGCCAATCATGAGAGGATTGCCTGCCAGCATTCCACCTGAAAGGTTTACATTGTATTTGGCCGGTCCTGAATCATCGATAAACTTTGCCCCTTTACCATCTTTGCAGAAATCAAGACCTTCCAGCCACATGGGTTGCTGGTAGGCATAACAATCCATTACTTCAACCAGATCGATCGCCTTCTTGGGATCCTTGATACCGGCCATCTTGTAAGCTCGGCCGGCTGCCTTTTTTAAAGCAAAGTTGCTTGCAATGTCGCGATCCCCCATAAAATAGCTGTCCATGCAGCTGCCAAAACCGGTTATCCAGACAGGGTTGTCGCTGAATTCATGCGCCCGCTCTTCGGATGCAAGAAGGAATCCCACGGCACCATCGGATACAGGATAAATATGAAGGCTTTTGATGGGATCGCATACCATTGGAGATGACATGACCTCGCCAACTTCAACCTGCTCGATTGCATTGGCGTAAGGATTCCTTGCCGCCCACTGTCTGGCCCGGACAACCACCTTGGCCATCTGCTCCTGCGTCAAACCGGATTTCTGCATATATGCCCTAGCTTGAAGACCGGCTACATTCAGATAATCGAGCCCCATGGGCCGGCAATAGAAGGGATCATAAGCCAGATTGGTGCACATATTCCGGCTCTCCGGCTGGGATTCCTTGCAGTGCCCTGCCAGATAGATCACATCATCATGACCGGCAAGGATCGAAGCCATGGCATACCCGATGCCATTAAGTCCTTCCTGGGCCATTTTTTCCTCGCCCCGGTAATGAGCACCCACCACATCGGTCACGCCATTGTCAGAGATTGTTCGGGCGTCAAAGACATCATCCGAGCAGGTGATAATATTGCGCACCCCGCTATCTTCGTCAAAGTCGAAGCCGGTTTGCTCCTGCATTTCTTCCAGTACATCAAGGAGCATGCCTTGAAATCGTTTGTGCCAAAGGTTGGAATCACATTTGTGCTGAGCAACAGCACATATCGCTACCCTCTTCATCGCAGTCCATTACCTCCTTAAAGTTTTTTATTCAATAAACATCAGGCAAAAAACACCGCCTTATTCTGCCCCTTGGTATAGCAGTTCGAGAATTTACCCGTCTTGATCGTGTGAATAATGGCATCTTTTTCTCTGCCGCAATCCATCTCGACCCATGCCCGTCCACAGCCGATACGTGTATGGGAATCATCAGTTGCCACCTTAGGCAACGGAATCAGATCAGTATCGAATTCCGGGGTATAAAATCCGTGGTGGGTAATTTCCACGGCATCAATAGGATACATTAAAGCAACCTCTTGAATACATTCGATTGTCTGCTTTAAGGTAAAATCGTAATCTCCGGGATGATTGAAGGTATAAAGCACGTCTTTATCACCTTCGATCATGTTTACATGAACATATCCGAAACGCGTCCCCACCGTAAGTTCTATTCCATAAAATACGAGCAGATCACTCTGGAGCTGCTCGATTATTTCGCGGTAGTTCAGTTTTAAAAGATGATCATGGTCTGTTATTGCAACGAAATCGAATCCTTGTCTGGCATAAATCTCTATGGCTTCGGGTGGCATTAATTTCCCATCCGAACAGGTTGTATGTATGTGTAATTGGCCTTTCAGGCGCATGTACCCCCCGGTAAAAAAACATCAGACAGATCATTAGCGCAGCTTGAAACAATAAGAAAAAGGCATAAGCCATTGATTGATCTATCAATCTTATTTGTCACAAACCTGATGTTTTTCAGCATTTCGAGAAACAACTCCTTTTAAATCAGCTCAGACAGGCCTATTTAGCCAAAGTACCATTGAGGAATATCTGAATGATGCCATTTACGGTACGCTCCTCCCGGGCCTTGCTCAAGGGTTCGTTACCCAGCACCAATATCGAAATAAATGCCTCAATAGCACCTGAAAAAAAGTAGGCCATGTAATGGGGACCTACATCTTTGCGAAGAATACCTTGTTTCTGGCCGTCAACCATGATCTCTTCGCACAAGGCAAGGGATTTCCTGAATTTTGCCAAACCCCGGGCAGTGTGATATATGGAACTCCTTGAAACCTCTGTCACAAAAATTGAAATCAGATCGGGCTTGTTGGCGTACATATAGAGAAAGAACCGGACTATATTAGCTAACTTATCTTCAAAATCACTAACCGATTGTTTCTGTTCCTCCAACATTTGATAATAGCTGTTCCACCATCCCTCGACGATTACATCAAAAAGCACTTCCTTACTTCCGAAATAATGGTAAACCAAACCGTAAGATACCCCTGCTCGCTTGGCAATATCTGCCATACGAGTGTTTGAATATCCCTTCTCCCTGAATACTGCCAGGGCAGCATCTACAATCAGTTCCTGTTTATCATTTTTCGCCATAAACTATATGTACCAAGCGTTGACTGATATGTCAATTGGTTTCTTGGTAATCTTCATAAATGATAAAGATGCCAGAATTTGTTAAGCCTATAGCTGTTTCTTGATATTTTGTCAGTAAAAAAAACACACTCTAAGGCTTCCGGCCGGTATCGCATTACTGCCATAGCGTTTCTCAAGCACCGTGACTTAGATTCGCTTGTCAGAGCTTATCTCAATAAGGTATAAATCAAAAAACAATGCGAATAAACAGGGTCTTTTGCACACGATCGTTTACCCGGGATGTTGGGCCCACGGCCTATGCCGCTTTGGCCAGGCTGGAATCTCTTTTGCCTGACACCCGGATCTGCTGTCTTGATCAGATTCACTCAGACCGGATTGTACTCGCAGAGGATCTCCTTCCGGACGAACTGCCCCAGGCTGATGGAATCATTTCAACCGATCCTGAGAAATTGCTGTGCGTACGCACGGCAGACTGCCTGCCC
>JAFGIF010000319.1 GCA_016929755.1 Deltaproteobacteria bacterium
ATCGGGAACATATCGCACCATGGAGTGTCTGTCAAGTAAAATATTACCGTTCGGTAATATTTTACCCCACGCAAGCCTTTTTGCTTATAATGTTACCGAACGGGAACATCGGTGGCCTAGAAAGCTGCCTATGACCATCGGGACAAGACTCGCCTCGGCCCAGGCCCTTTCCCTTTGTTTGCCTTGCTGTTCAGTAATCAAGATATTTTAAATACTTTTTCAAATCAATTCATCTGTCTATTTAAGAGCTATCCGAGATCTTTGAGATTCGACACATGAAAGAACGACCTGAAGGGGTACCGATAACAGGATTTCGCCTTACATCATCGGTCAGACGGTTAAGACCGCAGTCAGGATCAATATCACCCCAACCCCATGCGATCCTTATAGCTCCAGGTGGGACATTTTCGTTTACTTCTGCCCTCATTTTTATGCGACCCCTGGGGGTCTCTATGCTTATCGTATCTCCATTGACTATACCATAAGCATCAGCATCAGATTTATGTATCTCCACGACACAGCCTGAATTTTTTTTGGCAAGAGACGGAATCTGATGGAACTGTGTATGGGTGAATCGATTGTCTCTCGCACCACTTATCCCCACAAAAGGGTACTGGTCTTTCCGGTCATCAAAACTGATAGGATGTTGCAGGTATCCATGAAGATAGGGAATTCCTGATAATCCATTGGATGACAGGTGCCCGGAATAAAATTCAACCTTACCGGAAGGTGTATTGAAGCCATTCTTTTTATATTTCTCAAATACGATTTCATCCGCTCTAATTCCTTCCGGGTGTTTTCTCAGCATTTCAACCGTGATGCCTGCAGGTTCCAGCTGATAATTAATAGCCTCTTCAGCAGTCTGCCATGGAAACTCGGCATCCAATCCAATCCGACGTCCAAGTTCGAACACGATCATCCAGTCCGGGCGGCTTTCCATAAGCGGTTCAATCACAGCATTCTGTATACGCACCGGACTGTTGCGCATGAATGCACGATTCAGCTGAGTCTTTTCAAAACAACTGGATGCCGGGAGTATAACGTCGGCCATACGGGCCGTACGAGTCATGAACAAGTCAATTACCACAAGAAAATCCAGTTTTTCAAACGCCTTTTCAACCCGGTTTGAATCCATCATCGTGACTACAGGATTGCCTGCCTGGGAGACAACCATTTTTAAGGGATAGGGTTTTTCGTCGAGGATCGCATCAATCAAACAGGATTGAACATGTTTGCCCCAGTTATCATGAAATTTATTGAAGAGCTGGTAATCTCCGGTTATCGGTTGAATTTCCTCAGATAATTGACCCTGTAGTTGAATGTTACGTACCCTGACCGGCTGAGGTATGAAGTCTCCGCCCTTAATATCCAGATTCCCTGTCAGTGCCCTCAGTATGCAAACGCATCTGGTGGCATCAAATGTATCGAGCTGCATATCCAGTCCGTTACCATCGACGATACAGGCCGGAGCGCTTGAAGCATATAGTCGTGCGGCTTCCTTAATCATTATAGGATCAAGCCCGATATCCCCGGCGACCTGTTCCGCAGAAAATGACTCAGCAGCCTGTCTCAACATATCAAAACCAGTTGTCCATTTCTCGACAAAGGCTGCATTATAGTATTTTTTCGAGATAATCTCGTGAATCATCGCCATGGCTAAAAGACCATCATGAGCGGGCTTAATCTGCAACCAGATATCCGCATTCTCAGCCAGGAAGGTCTTAACCGGGTCAACCACGATAAGGACAGCTCCTTTTTCTATGGACTGGAGGATGTTTTCAGCAGCAGCCGGATTTGTGTTCATATCGTTTTTGCCCCATATCAAAACGCATCGGGCGCTTGAGATAAGCGGCATAGTCATGGCTCCGTATGTTACGGTATGTGCGAATTCACGGCCAACGTGACATACGGACCCGTTTCCTATAGTGTTCGGTGAACCGAAGGCGTTCATAAGCCGGTTTACATAATCCCATGGTGCCCCCCAATCCGCTGCCATACCTCGAAGCCAGCAGACGGATTCAGCGCCGTGATTGTTTTTGAAGAAAAGAAATCGTTCCGCTATCTTATCAAGGGCCTCATCCCACGAAATTTCCCTGAATCTTCCATTTTTGTCTTTCAATAAAGGCCGGGACAGCCTCTGGGGGGAATAGACAATATCCGTTGCCGCCTTCAGCTTGGGACAGATCAATTGTTGCTCTTTAGGTAAAGCTGAAATTCTATGTGCCGAAATCAGCCGCCCGTTTTCGACATCAGCAGTAATAGGACAGCATGATGAGCAGAGACGGCATATGGTATGTTTTTTCATTTTCTTGTTCTCCTCATCTTTTCATTTATCGGGACAGCAATATCGAGAGGTAATGTGCGGTTACCTCCTGGCCTTTATATAGCAGCTTCTTATCTGCTCAAAGTGGTTTTCGTGGGTTCTGATTTTCCACCACACATTCCCAAGGGATTCAATTATCCATGGTAATGAATTGCAGAATAAATGGTCGGTTAATAAATGAACGATATTGTCAATTCCTCTGCCTGCAAGAGGTCCATCATTTTTACCACCCAGCCATTCTTCAACCTCAGCTACATCCGTTGACCAGGAAAACGGGTCTGACAGGAGAAACTGGGAATTTTGCCTGAGAGTTATTCGATTCATTTCTTTAAGATGAGATATCGGTTTGGACAGCTTATCCACAAGATTCAGAGAGCAAAAGGATGAAAATGAATTCTTTTTGAATGGAAGCATCTGAGCGTCGCCGAGGATGAATTCTGTTTTTTCCTTATTCCAGGTTTCAGGGAGACTGAGCAGTGCATTTCGATGAATACAACCCTCCTGCTTTAGTGACACATTCATTTTGCGATTTATCATCAATTCTCTGGCTGTTTTTATAAAGGCATGTGAATTATCAATGCCTATGACAAAATCACAAAGACGGCTTATTTCAAATGTGAAGCGTCCGACAGCACATCCTGTATCCAACGCCATTCCGGAATGAGGCCTGATCAACCCGGCCCATTTAAGATATGCTTCAGAGGCTGATTCCTCTTTCATGATATCTGCGAAGTGGCTCCATATATAGGAAGAGACCACTGATGGAGTCTCATATTTAGTATCAGTCTGAGTGCCTGTGTCGGAGGGATTTGGGACTAGATCAGCTATGCCATTTTCGATAAAATATATTTTTCCGCATCCCGGGCACCTTAACTCTCCATTAATAATATCATTACCCTTTATATCAGTAATTTTTTCCGCCAATTGAATTTCATCAGGAAGACATCGCGGGCATATCAGTATTTCCAGCAGTCGTTTGTTCATAAAAATACTCCTTTAGCAGCAACTTTTTTTATGTGCAGAACGCCTTGGCTAAACGGCTTGCTGAAAACGCGCAAGCGTTTTTGGCAAGTCTGCCGTTGAGCCTGTTGTGTACGCCCGGCATGTCGAAGATCCCGTCATGCGGGGGCGTGAATTTATGCGATTCAAGTCCCCTGCATGTGAATCCGGTTAATATGTTGAACATGTTAACCAAAATACTAGCCAAAGAGCAAGTCTTTAGATCCCGCTACTGCGAGGGTCATTGCCGCGAGGCCCTGTCCGAAGCTTGTCTGCCTCTGGATGGGAAGCCGGAGTGCAAACCTATGAGACAAGCCTGGGAGTATTGAATGGCTTTCGATCAATACGAGCGAAACAGACAGCATGACAACGGCAGGGATCATAGCGCATCCTGTGGCAACACAGGGTGTGATTGGGCAGAAGTCAGCAGAGGCCATAGTAGTCATGCCAGGGGCATGATGAATGGTCAAACACAGAGTATGGAATGGTCCGGTTAACTCTGTGAACCGCTTGGTTTGCTTGTCAGCCTCTAGATGGGACCAGCATGCTGGTCGAAGATCCCGTTTTATCGGGGGTGGTGTGGGGAGGGGGAGTTAATCACTCCCCTTTACCCGATTGGCGTCAGGATTTAGGTTTCTTTGGAAGTTGTGCACCATGCCATACTTCAGCGATCCAGACAATGTCATCCCTTTTTTTATAAAAGAACCGATATGGCGTCACAATTACTTCACGATATGGTAGTTCTGGAAATTCAGGTATCACTCTTCCAGAATCAGGAAACTCTTCAATTCTTCGTAAAACTGTTTCCGCTTTGTTTCGAAAGTTTTTCGCTGCTGATGGTTTATCTTTTTGAATGTACTTAATGGCTGATAAAAATTGATTCCGTGCAGAAGGGGTGAATTTTACTTTCATTATGACTCCATGTCTAAAAGGGTATCAGCATCACCTAGGACAGTATCCAAATCATACCCTTCACCCTTTTCAATTTCTTTATCCCCTTTGACCAAAAGCCGAAGGAGTTCTTTTTCCTGTTCGGATTCCTCATAAGCTTCAACGCCAATCATTACAGCAGCAGCGCGTCCTCTTTGAGTAATAATAAATGGATCTTTATTTTTATTCAATTGTTTCAAAAGCTTAGCTGCATCTTGCCTTAAATCACTTACTGGAATTATATTTGTTAATTTATTCATAACAACCTCCTTTTGTACTACTAAGCGTACCATCAAAAGGATTGTAAAGCAAGCATCTAAAAGAATGTTTTAAAACCCGGATCCATAAGCCAAAAAAAGAATGGACTGGAGAATAGGGTCAAGTCGCCTCTTGACTCTTTATGATGCTTTCAGCCAATTCTTCTATCCTCATTCTTAAACCCCTGTCATCCTTCATCCCTGA
>JAFGIF010000082.1 GCA_016929755.1 Deltaproteobacteria bacterium
TCTGTGATTTTTGGCAATTTCAGGAGGTGTTATTTTTACTTATGGGAATTTTTAAGAAAATGATTAAAGGCATCCTTTTGTCCCGGAGAATGCATGATTATCTCTCCTGAACGAATAAATTCTTTTGATGAATGAGGTCGATGAGTAGCCGTAGTAAGCCATTTTCTGAACAAGTTGTCGTCCGAGGTGGAAAGAATTGACAGAGCGATTCCAAGTTCATGTAATTTTCTGACAACCCTGCAGTTTATGAAAAGTTGTCTTTCCCCTTCAATTTGGTCCAAGACTACCTGTATTATATCTCCCTGGCAGACATCAGGTTCACATACCAGAAAGAGTCCTCCTCTGCTGATGTTATGTACCCTGATTTTCTCTTTTGAGTTGCCGCCGTTTTTACAAAGGGCACGAAAGTCGGTTTTTATTCTTGGATATTTTCGTTTTTCAAACATGTATTGATCCTGTTGTCCGGTTTTGTAATCAAAAAAACTATACTATGATAAATATTGTTTGCAGGCTTGTAAATAGGACTATCCACTCAATTTATATAGGCAAAATAAGCACGACTATAGATGCTTTTACCTATGGTCATACGAGATGGAAAACCCGGTAAAGGCGGTTTTTACTATTTGAGGAAGTCCATTTCAATCAGTCCTATTCTTGCAGCGTATTGGATTAGTTCGACTGTGTTGTGTAAATGTAGCTTATGCAGGATATTATGGCGGTGATTTTCAATGGTTTTGGGGCTTAGATTAAGTCGACCTGAAATCTGCTTGGCGGTGAGACCTTGTGCCAGGAACCGGATTATTTCCTGTTGCCTTGATGTTAACGCACTGTATTTGCTGTCAATAATATCTTTATCCTGTCCGAATGAGTGTAAAAGTTGCCCGGCGAGTTCCTCTGAAAGAGAGCTGTCTAGGAAATACTGTCCTCTTGAAACAGCCTCGAGTGCCTGCAGCAGAATGTCCGTTGCAGAATCTTTGATTACGTAACCACGGGCGCCGGCCTGGATAGCTTCTTTAATGTAGTAAATTTTCGAGTGCATGCTGACTACAATGATTGTAGTTTTCGGAACGAGCCTCAGGATTTCTTTAATCAGTTCAATGCCGCTTGTATCCGGCAGTGAAATATCGATCAGCGTTATATCCGGCTTTAACTTCTGGGCTAACAGAAGTGCTTCACGCGCATTACCGGCTTCTCCGATTACAACAAACGTATCATCTCTGGAAATAATGGTTTTCAATCCTTCCCTGAAGAAGGGATGATCATCGACGATCAAGATTTTTTTAGACATCGGGCTTCTCCTTTATGGGAATTTCTACGAAGATTCGCGTTCCTTTTCCCGGGCATGGATTAATTTCGAATTTTCCGTCGATCATGTATGTTCTTTCTTGCATACTCTGAATACCCAATCGTTTTTCATCAAGGATCAGGTTTGGAAGATTGTTGATATCAAAACCTTTGCCATTATCTTCAATACGCAGGAAGATAAATGGATTGGATGCCACCAGACGTATCAGGATAGAGTCGGCTTGTGCGTGTTTTCTAATATTGTTCAGGGCCTCCTGAACAATGCGGTACAGATTGATTTCGATTTCGGAATCAATCTGGAGATTGTCCAGGCCTGCACAATAATAATCCACTGGTATAAAATGGGTGTCGGAGAAATCCTGACACAGGAGGTGTATGGTTTTCACCAGCCCCAGTTGATCCAGGCTTGGCGGGCGTAAATTGTACGACAGTTCGCGCACGGCTGAAACTGAAAACTGAATCCTTTGTGATATTTCAGAAAGTTTTTTTTGTATAGCATCATCTACGGTCATTTTATTATCGAACAGGGTATCACACATAATACGTGCTGTTGATAGTTCCTGGGCTATATTATCATGCAGATCGCAGGCGATTTTGTTGCGTTCTGTTTCCTGGACGCGAAAAATCTGCTGGGTCAGGGCGTGGATATACTCGCTGGATCGTCGGGAGTCGGTTACATCCTGGGCGTGCACCAGTACCAGGTCTGGCGGTACATAATAACTGAAAAAGTGGAGCAGTCTGTTTGCATCAACAGAATGAAATTTATACGGTGCTTCCAGTTCTATTAATGATTTATTACGAAAACTTTTATCCAGTATTTGAAATAATTCTGAATCAGAATTGTATAGTTCGCTGGCCTTTTTTCCGACAAAGTTTTGTATGTTTCCATTCGTGAAATCAGCATAAACCTTGTTGTAGTCAAGCAGAATAAAGTCTGTACCGGTCCTCTGCCAGAGAACCGTTATCATGGGGTTGTGCATGAAAATCGTTCGAAAGCGTTCCTCACTCTGTCTCAGGGCAGTTAGAGTTTTTTTGCGTTGGGTAATATCCCTGGTAATTCCAAGCAGCCCGAGTGCTTTCCCATTCGCATCTCTTTGAAATTTGATATTTACTTCGGTCTGCACTGTCGTGCCGTTTTTATGGAACAGTTCGATTTCCAGGGTAATCGACCGATTCTGATCGGCAGCCTTGTTTTTTTCGTTTTCAAGCTCTTCTGCGAGAATGGTACGTATTTTTTTTAAGGTATGTGGGCTGGCGATATCTTTGGCGTTTAGTTTGATGGCTTCTTGAGGTGTATATCCCAAAAGATATTTTATTGATGGACTGATGTATTTGAGTTTATTTTCCTTAAGGTCAAACGTCCAGATATTATCTGTAATATTCTCAGCCAGGATGCGATAATTTTGTTCGCTTTTCAGAAGGGACAGCTCTGTGTGCATGCGTTCCTGGATTTCATCTGCCAGCTTTTTGTTGGCTTGTGCCAGTTGGGCTGTACGTCGATGAACACGCTTCTCAATATCTTTATGAGCCTTCAACAAAGCCAGCTCTGCCTTTTTCCGAGCAGTGATATTTTTAGTAGTTCCCAGGAAACCTGACGGCTTGCCATCTTTATCGCGCAGGTAGCTGATGGTCAATTCGGTAAAAATGGTGGATCCATCTTTACAGTATTCTTCGAGTTCCAATGTTCGTGACTTGTTCTTTCTATCGTCATAGCCCGGCTGCCGCAGTAGGTCTGTGACCTCTTCGAAATTACTCAGGATAATCTTAACAGACTCCGGGGTAAAGACTTTCTCAAGAGGTAATTCCATGACTTCTTCAACCGTATGGCCACTCAGATTCATAACCGAGGGACTCACATATGTCCTGTTCAGATTGAGATCCATGGTCCAGATCACATCAGCCATGTTATCAGCCAGCAGGCGGTAGAGTTCTTCACTCGAACGGAGTTTTTCTTCGATACCCAGTAAACTGCTAATTCTTTCTTCCAGTTCATGGATTTTGTCTTGCAGTTCTTCGAATTTGGTCCTGCCCGACATTAAATGCTCCCAAATGTAAATATTCGACCAAAGCTGAATTATAATACAATTTTGAGTTTTCCTGATGTAATTGGGTATATTGCAGAAAATGAGAAATAATACAAGCAGAAATGAATTGTCAGGGGCTTGAGAAATCAATGAAAAATCCGATCATCCAAACTGCATGTGAAATTTCATTTGATCCACTGGTGCTTCAAAAGTAAAGAGAATATTAAGCATAGCGATCGATCCGAAGCGCCCTGACTTATAAAAAAGTCTGATATAAAAATGAATGAGTATTCATTTATTGCTTTCCAGGTTTAATAAAATGCGTTATAAAGAGTAAAATATTCGATAAAAGATTACAGCAACTCAGTATGATAGATTAAACTGGAGAGACAACATGCAGAAATTTTTTCAACCACGATCCGTAGTTATTGTCGGAGCATCGAATTCCCTTTTCAACCTCGGGTTCACCATCGTTAATGTACTGGTGGATCAGCAATTCAATGGCAAGGTTTTTAGTGTAAACTCAAAAGGTGAGTTCGTTATGGGTTGCCCCGGTTTCAAGAGCATACTCGAAATCCCTGAGGCAGTAGACCTGGCAATTATCCTGATTGCCGTTCGGCATGTACCCGGGGTGATGGAACAATGCGGGAAAAAGGGCATTAAAAACGTAATCATCGAAAGTGCTGGTTTTGCCGAAAACGGAGATTCAGGTATGGCCCTGCAGCACGAGTTAGATGCCGTTGCTCGGTGCTACGGGATCAGGTACATGGGTCCCAATTGTTTTGGGGTGGTAAGCGCTCGAAATCGCTTTTGTTGTTTTTTCGGTGGTGATCCTAGAAATTACGATAGAATTTTCCAGGAACCGGGAACACTCTCCTATGTTGTTCAAAGTGGAGGGATCGGGGCATTTTTGATGGAATCACTCGATTCGGATGTGGCTTCAGTGAACAAGGTTGTAAGTATCGGAAATAAAGCCGATGTGGACGAGGCCGACCTTATTGATTATTTTCAGCATGATGAAACTGAAGTAATCGGAATGTATCTTGAGAATTTTCGAAATGGAAGGAAGCTGATCGCCTCGGCTAAAAAATCCAAAAAACCGATTATGGTATTCAAGGTCGGTCGTACCGCGGAAGGCTCTAAGGCAGCCATGTCCCATACTGCCGGAATGGCCAATGATGACAAAATATTTGAGTATGCCTGTCGGCAGGCAGGAATAATCAGGCTCAAATCCATCAAGGAACTGCATTCACTTCCCAAGGTCTTTACGACGATGCCCGTGCTCAAGGGGAAAAGAATAGCCATATTCACCAATACAGGGGCTTTTGGCGGCATAACCGCAGATATTATGATCGAAGAGGGTCTGCAGATGGCTCAATTGGCCAATGGGACTCAGCAGAGGTTGAGAAAGGCCGGCCAGCTCTTTAACGCCTCAAACCCGGTGGACCTAGGACCGGGAATTTCCAAGCAGGCCATTGTTGACATTTTTGAAATCCTACTCTCTGCCAGCGAGGTTGACGGGCTTATATCGATGCCCAATATCTGGCATGAATCCATTTTCGAGGCTGTAATCGAACTCGTGAAAATGTGCAGGATTTATCAGAAACCGGCGGCGATTCATATTCCCAATTCCGTGGAACGGATTATTTCCGTTCGTAAACACTACAGGCTGCCGCTCTTCGAATCACCGGAAGAGGCGGTACGGGCCCTAAGTGTTTCTTCCCAATATTACCAATATTCGATGAAGAAAAATATCCTGTCCGGATTTGATTCGAAACAAAAAAAACTAACAGATAA
>JAFGIF010000320.1 GCA_016929755.1 Deltaproteobacteria bacterium
CCCCCTGGCATCACACGGTCTGGGCGATGTGTTTGTCTTTATCTTTTTCGGGCTCGTTGCCGTGTGCGGCACGTATTATGTGCAGGCCCTCTCTCTGACACCCCTGGTAGTGATCGCCTCTGTTCCGGTCGGGATGCTGATTAGTGCCATCCTGGTGGTAAACAATCTGCGCGATATTGACACCGACTGCCAGGTCGGCAAAAGAACCCTGGCCGTAATTCTGGGCCGAAAAGGCAGCCGCATCGAGTATATTGTCCTGCTTGCACTTTCCTATTTCATGATAGTTATTATCTGGCTGATATTTCCGATATCCTGCCTGGTGTTCCTGCCGATCCTTTCGCTGCCACTGGCCTGGAAAATGACCGGGATGATTCGAACTCAAACCGGAGTCATGTTAAATCAGGTATTGGCCGGAACTGCCCGGCTGGCGCTTGTTTTCAGTATATTGCTGGCTCTTGGATTTATTCTTTCGATCTCAAATCGATAATGAGGAGCTGAAACGTCATGCCTGTTGAAAAAATCTTCTGGAAAGATCCGTATCTGACAAAGCTGAATGCAAAGGTGACGAGCATCGATGGGAATGTAATTACGCTGGACAAATCGATTTTTTTCGCTGTTTCCGGTGGGCAGGATTCCGACAGCGGTACGATCGGAGCTCACCGGGTTATTGATGCCCGTAAAGTCTCCCTGGAAATCTTATACACGATCGAAGGCCCGCATACACTCCAAAGAGGAGACGAAGTGCTGATAGAGATCGACTGGGAGAAACGCTACCGCCTGATGCGTCTGCACTTTGCGGCCGAGATCGTGCTGGAGCTGATGTACCGGAACTATCAGCATCCTGTAAAAATCGGCGCCAATATCAGCGTTGATAAGGCCCGGATCGACTTTATATGGCAGGGCAACATATCAGAAACATTCCCTTTGATCGAAAAAAAAGCTTCATTGCTTATTGATTCCAATTTGCCCATCATCAGCGAATTCAGCGATAGTATACGCGAAGAAAGGTACTGGGAGATTGAAGGGTTTGCCAAGGTTGCCTGTGGCGGCACACATATCAGACACACCGGGGAAATCAACACAATCCGCCTGAAACGCAACAACATCGGCAAGGGCAAGGAACGTATCGAAATTTATCTCGATCCTGATTGAAATCTACTTCGCGCTATGGATTAGAAACGAAATACAGTATATCAAATGAATACTTGTTAATAATTTATTTCAGGAGGAGGTATGCAGAACTGGCAAAAGAATATGTCAAAACTCATGAATATTTTGATTGCTCACATCATGTCGCGGCTGGATTTTCAGATGAAACCCACATTTACCGGCAAAATTACCGACAACCTTTTTGCGATAAGAGACCGGAATGTCAATCTTTACGTTTATCTGACAGATGCCGGTCCGATCTGTTTCGATGCCGGATATGGAGGTGCTTCGCTTGAAAAAGAATTCAGGAAAATCGATGTGATGCCACAGGCACTTAAACACATCTTTTTTACTCATAGCGATGCTGACCATGCCCGTAATCTCTCACTCTTTCCCTCAGCAAAGCGCTATTTATGCGGGGATGAGGAACAGATGATCAACGGAGAAACCGCCAGATTTTCCGGAGTATATTTCAACAGCATCGATAATCTTGGAGAGTATACCCTGCTTGCTGACGGTGATGCCATTACCATCGGCACTACAACCATATCTGCAATCGCAACACCCGGCCACACCCCCGGATCCATGTCATACCTAGTGGACGACACCATTTTGATAACCGGCGACACATTGTTTCTGGAAAACGGCAAAGCTGGAGAATTCGTGGAGAGCTATAACATGGATACCCCGACCCAGCGTGAATCCATCCGCAAACTTGCTGGCCTCGACCGCATACGCCTCATGTGCACGGCCCATACCGGGTTCACCTGGAATTTTGAAGAAGCCATGCAGGCCTGGCGAACTTGATTGACACGTATCTCAAACATATCGTATCCAGCTGAGCAATGGCTACAGATCTAATTCATTTGGAAGAGGTAATCAGCACCGGGGAATATGCCAAGATCGATCGTTTTTGCGATAATCACCCGGATCTTGAATCTCTGGCTGCGTTTCTTCGTGATGAATTTAACTTTGATCTGGTTCTCGACCAGGATCTGATTGAAGGCTATGTGGCTGACAGTTCAAACCTGCCCGGCAGGGCCGAAGCCCTTGCGCGACCGGCATCCGAACGGGAGTGCGCCATTATCCTGAGCACCTGTTTTAAGGCCGGAACCCCCTGTACCATTTCGGCCGGCAAATCCAACCTGACCGGGGCCGCCACCCCTGAAGGTGGAGTGCTCTTGTCCATGGTCCGGATGTTGGCACCTGAATCGAAGATCGATGTTGATACAATGCGAGTGAACTGCCCGGTGGGCATGATTCTTGAGGATCTCAGAAATGTCGTCCTGGAGAAAACCTTCGGGCACCTGATGTTCCCGGTAGACCCTACCAGCAGGGCTGATGCCGCCATCGGCGGGGCAATCGCCTGCAATGCATCCGGATTCACCCCGGGACAGGCCGGCTCAATGCGAGGTTGGGTTGAATCAATCGATTTTCTGCTGCCCAACGGATTGAAAGTATCGGCTTCCAGGGGACAATATATATCCCGAAATGGCAGGTTTGTTCTGTCCCATAAAGATCAAAAGCAAGAATTTCCGGTTCCCTGTCACCGGTATCCGGCCATCAAAAATGCAAGCGGCCCTTTTTCCTCGCCGGATGGCTGCCTGGATTTTGTCGACCTGGTTATCGGCAGCGAAGGGATCTTCGGGCTGGTAACCCGCTGCACCCTCAGGCTGAAGCCCTACCCGACGGGCTATCTCGATCTGTTCTTTTCACTGCCTCAAGATAATGACGCTATTGATTTCCTGGAGGTTCTGCAGGGACGCTTCGC
>JAFGIF010000083.1 GCA_016929755.1 Deltaproteobacteria bacterium
CAGGCCGGGTCCGCCACCGAGCAGCAGCGTGATCAACTGATCACCGGCCTTGATGAGGCCCTGGCATCGCTGAAACAGGCCCAGGCGTTTCGCAACCAGGCAGCCCAGGCATTGAAAGACTGCACCATTAAATCGCCATATAAAGGTGTAATCACAGCCAAACACCTTCAGGAGGGTGAATTTGCCGCTCCCGGAACGCCGGTTCTGGAGCTCATGGATCTTTCCGTTCTCAATGCCGAGCTGGAACTGCCCGAACGCTATGCCGGAATAATTACTCCGGGACTTCCCGTGGCAATTACCACAAGTTCGGGAACTGTTGAGGTGACGGGCAAGATTATAGCAGTTAATCCCAAGATCGACCTCAAAAACAGGACGTTTCTGGTCAAAACCGCGGTTGAAAACCCGCAAGGCAAGCTTCAGGCGGGGCTTTTCTGTATTGCCCGTATAAGCCTTAAGGAAATAAGCGGACAAACAGCAATTCCATTATCCGGATTGACCCGCGATCATGGCCGTTCTACCGTCTGGGTTGTAAAAGACAACAAAGTTCTACAGCGCCAGATCACTGAAAACGGCACATACGAAGGCATGGTCTGGATCACCCACGGACTCGTCCAGGGTGAACGTGTGGTAACCCAAGGGGCATCCGGACTGATGGACGGTCTCGAGGTTGAGATCATAAAATAGTTTACCGGCATGCCCGATCTGATAATCCGGTTTCTTTAGGCCGGGCATGCCCTATTATTCACATTTTTTTAAACAATTTCATATGTAGGGAACATGAAACAATTTATTGTTTTCATTGCACTTGCCGGCTTTGTCTTGACAATACCCTATTTCGTAATCCCGCCCGTACGTGCCCAAAACTATCAGGCCCAGGATTCCAGTACACTTACGCTTTACATTGAGAACGATGTGTTCGCCGGCACCGACCGTGAATATACCAACGGCATGAAACTGACCTGGATCTCCCAGGATTTTTCCGATTTTCGTGAAGGAAAGCAACTGCCGTGCTGGAGCAACGTAATAATCGAGCTCCTGCCTTTTGTTAACCGCAAAGGGTACCAGAAAACCCTTTCGCTTTCATTCGGCCAGAACATGTATACCCCTGACGATATCGAGGCCGAATTCCCGGCAGCCGACACCCGTCCTTATGCAGGCATAACCTACTTCTCGATCGGCTTCCACGGTCGCAACCAGCGCATAATGGACTCCCTGGAATTAAGTCTCGGCATGGTCGGCCCACACTCATATGCCGAGGAATGTCAGAAAAGGGTTCATATCTGGACTGATTCGGATTATCCCAACGGCTGGGACAACCAGATAGAAGATGAATTTATTGCCAATCTCTATTTTGAGCGCAAACTTAGATTACTATCCTCCGAGTTGTGGCATGATTTGGCCTGGGACATAATCCCGCATGTGGGATGTGCCTTCGGCAATGCCTTTATCGCGGCCAATACCGGCACCCAGCTGCGCTGCGGCTGGCATCTGCCTAATGATTTCGGAACCTACCAGATTCGACCCGGCTCAGACAGCAACGCCCCTCTCGACGAGAATGACCCAAGATTTCTTTCCGAGCGTGAACAAATCGGGATACATACATTCCTGGCCTTCGACATCAATGCCGTATTCCATAACATCCTGCTGGACGGGAATATTTTCCGGAAAAGCTACAGCGTGGAAAAAGAACCCTATGTATCCAGCATAATCTGGGGTATCGGTGTTATTCTTGAACGCTGGAAGATCACTTATTCTTATGTTCTTCGCTCAAAAGAATTCAAGACTCAGAAAGATGAACAGGTATACGGATCTATAACGCTTTCGTATACATTCTGAGAGCCGATCAATAAAAATTACAATATACTGATTGTTGAGTTGAAGATTTTTACACAAGGGACTTGAACAACTCTTCTCTAGTCGTTGATTTTCTTAAGTATTTTTACATTGGGTCACAGCCAGATAAAACCGATCATGATCAGCGATGTCCCAATCAGCGCCCCAATATCCGATCTGCCTGCTCTAATTACCTTCATTCTTGTGCGCTTGATGCCGGGCTCATACCCCCTGAGTGTAAGTGCCACCGCCAGATCATCGGCTCTGCGGAACACCCCATGCAGCAAAGGCACAAGGATCGGCACCAAAGCTCTTACTTTCCGCAGAACACCTCTTGTTTCAAGATCTACTCCCCGTGCTTTCTGGGCCTTGATTATCCGGTCGGTTTCCTCAAACAGGATCGGGATAAATCTTATCGCCAGCATAACCAGCAGTGAAATTTCATCAATCGGGACCTTGATGTATTTGAGCGGTGTCATATACCATTCCAGGGCCCAGACCATGTCCAGAGGAGACGTGCTCAAAGTCATCAGAGTCGAGATCCAGATTGCGGATACCAGTTGAACTCCGACAACTATCCCGCTTTGAAGTCCCTGCCATGTGGCATAGGGAATGGTGGCGATTGGATCACCGGGTGTCATAAACACATGCAGCAGTGCCGTAAACAGAAAGAGCCATAAAAACGGGCTGAGGCCCGTGAATAGTTTTTTAAGGGGGATCCTGGCCAGCAATGTCATTATGAGGCAACCAACAAAAAACAGCCCCAGGCCCCAATAGGTATCAATCTGAAAAGCCGTGCCGATACCAAGGGCCATCAGGAATAGTTTTACTCTCGGATCAAGCTTGTGGATGACAGAACCGGTTGGAATATACTGTCCCAGAGTTATTTTCACTTACCACTTACTCGTTTCCGGCAATAAGATGCTCGGCAATCTGGACAGCGTTGAGGGCCGCTCCCTTGCGGATGTTATCTGATACGACCCACATCACAAGACCATTTCTAATTGATATATCCTCTCTGATCCTCCCCACAAAGCAATCGTCCATGCCGGCAGTGTAAATTGGAAGCGGATAAATATTATGAGAGGGATCGTCTAAAACCTGCACCCCCGGTGTACTTCTCAGGATATTTCTGGTTTCATCCGGGCTTATTTTGCGCTCGGACTCAATATTGATCGATGCGCAATGACCGTAGAAAACCGGAATCCTCACCGTAGTCGCACAGATCCCGATCGAATCATCTTCCAGGATCTTCTTCGTCTCATTTGCGATTTTCATCTCTTGGGTGGTGTAGGCATTTTCAAGAAACTCATCGATATGGGGGAGCACATTGAAAGCAATCTGGTACGGGTAGACCTGTACAGTCGGATCTCGAAAATTAAAAAGATCTTTAATCTGGTTTGTAAGCTCATCCATTGCCTTTTTGCCATTGTCTGAAATGGCCTGATACGTGGAAACCACTATACGTTTAATCCTGACAGCCTTGTGTATGGGATACAGTGCAACAACCAGCTGAATCGTGGTACAACTTGGATTGGCGATGATACCACTGTGTCCTTTAATCTTATGTGCGTTGACCTCCGGCACTACAAGCGGCACGTCTTTGTCCAGTATAAAATGAGAACTGTTATCGATGACCGTACAGCCATGTTGCACGGCCAGGGGAACATACTGCCTGCTGATGGCATCCCCGGCTGCAAAAAAAGCTATTTCTATTCCACGAAAAGAATCTACTTTCATCTCCTCTATACCAACATCATCTCCGTGGAACTGCACATAATCACCCAAAGAACCTTTTGGCTCAAGGGCCCGAAATTCACTGACGGGAAAGTCCCTTTCTTCCAGGATGGAGATCAATTCATTGCCAACTGCATCGCTGCTGCCGACCACAGCCACTTTATAGCCGGATGCCATTTATGTATTCTCCATTTCCTGTATGATACAGTCCGTCATTTCCTGAGTGCCTACGATCTTTCTGGCACCTGCTGCCAGATCAAGTGTGCGAATACCTTTTGACAAAACCTTTTCCACCGCGGTCTCGATCTTATGTGCTGTCCCTTCCATATCAAATGAATAGCGCAGCATCATCGCCACGGAAAGAATGGCTCCAATCGGATTGGCCTTGTCCTGCCCGGCAATATCCGGTGCCGAACCGTGCACCGGCTCGTACAATCCCGGACCTTCTCCAATGCTGGCCGATGGCAGCATGCCAAGCGAGCCGGTAACCATGGAGGCTTCGTCACTTAAGATATCGCCGAAAAGGTTCTGGGTCAGGATCACATCGAACTGGCTCGGCTTGCGGATGAGTTGCATGGCACAATTATCCACATACATGTGACTGACTTCCACAGAAGGATAGCCCGTTGCGATCTCATCAACGACCTCTCTCCAGAGCCTGGAACTCTCGAGCACATTTGCCTTGTCGACCGAGGTCAGCTTAGCACTGCGTTTGAGTGCAATACCAAAGGCCTTGTGTGCTATGCGTTCAATCTCCTTCGAGCTGTATTCAAGGGTGTTGTATGCGCGCCTGGTGCCATCGGGCATTGTTTCAACACCACGTGGTTTGCCGAAATAAATACCCCCGATCAGTTCCCTTACAATGATGAGGTCAACACCGCTGAGGACTTCGCCTTTAAGTGATGAAGCATCGCAAAGCGCTTGAAAAATCCTGGCCGGCCGCAGATTGGCAAAAACCTGCATGTGAGCTCGCAATCCCAGCAATCCTGCTTCCGGCTTTTTATCCTGGGGCAGTGTGTCCCACCGGGTACCGCCTACTGCTCCGAGCAGCACGGCATTTGCCGTGGCTATCCTGGTTTTGGTTTCTTCAGGCAGAGGGCTGCCTGTGGCTTCATAGGCACTACCACCGATAAGCCCGTAGTCAAGTTCCATGTCAGGTACTACATGTTTCAATACCCCGGCAGCACAGGCAGCGACTTCGGTTCCGATACCGTCTCCAGGCAGGATCAGAATCTTCATAAGCTTTTCCGTTTCTTGATATGCTCTATCAGTCCGCCGTCTGTGACGAGTTCCTGCATAAATTCAGGAATCGGGCTTGCTTTAAATTGAGCACCGGTGGTGAGGTTGGTTATTGTCCCGTTCGAAGCATCGACCTTGACCTCATCGCCCTGGTTTATCTCACTAATTGCTTCGTTTGACTCGAAAATGGGCAGGCCCATATTGAAACTGTTGCGGAAGAAGATCCTCGCGAAACTGGAGGCAATTACACAGCTCACCCCTGCAGCTTTAATTGCGATAGGGGCATGCTCACGTGAAGATCCACAACCGAAATTCTTGCCGGCCACAATAATATCACCCGGCCTGACCTTTTTTGAAAATTGGGGATCAGCATCTTCCATACAATGCTTTTTCAATTCCTGAGGATCAGATGTGTTCAGATACCGGGCCGGAATAATCGCATCAGTATCAACATCATCACCGAAGATAAATGCTTTGCCCTGGAGTATCATGACATCACCTCCTGCGGTGAACTGATTTTGCCGGTAATGGCCGATGCAGCCGCTACAGCCGGACCTGCAAGATATACCTCGCTTTTCGGATCACCCATCCGGCCAACAAAGTTGCGGTTCGTGGTTGACAGAGAACGTTCCCCGGCTGCCAGAATCCCCATATGGCCTCCCAGGCACGGACCACAGGTGGGCGGGCCGACTATGGCACCGGAATCCAGGAATATCTTGATCAGCCCTTCGTCCTCGGCATCTTTGAACACTTGCGGAGTGGCAGGCAGGATCAGACAGCGCATGCCTCTGGCGACACTTTTGCCGCTAAGAATCTTGGCAGCAATTCGTAAATCTTCGATTCTACCATTGGTGCAGGAACCGATGACAACCTGATCGAGCACAATCTCTCCAACCTCGCTGATTCCTCGTGCATTTTCAGGCAGGTGGGGAAAGGCAACCTGGGGCTCGATGTTTGCACAATTATATTCCCGGATTGTTTCATATATTGCATCCGGGTCGCTTTTATATACCTGGAATGCTCTTTTTGCACGCTTTTCAACATATTCAACAGTCTTCGAGTCGGCTTCGATGATACCGGCTTTGCCCCCGGCTTCAATAGCCATGTTGCTCATAGTCAATCGATTGCTTAGATCCAGTTCGTCGATTGCCTCACCACCCATCTCAAGCACCTTGTACAGGGCACCATCCACACCGATATCTCCGATTAGGTACAGGATCAAATCCTTACCCCCGACCCATTCATTCAAGCTTCCACTGAAAACGATTTTCATGGTCTCCGGAACCTTGATCCAGGCCTTGCCGGTTATCATTGCAGCGGCCAGATCAGTACTCCCTACACCGGTTGCAAAAGCCCCCAGACCGCCATAGGTACAGGTGTGAGAGTCGGCACCGATAACCATGTCACCCGGAAGCACCAGTCCCTTTTCCGGAAGCAGGGCATGCTCTACCCCAACCTCACCGCCATCAAAAAAATGTTTGATCGCATGAGTACGTGCAAAATCACGCACGAATTTGCACTGATTGGCAGAGGCAATATCCTTGTTCGGGGTAAAGTGATCCAGCACCAGGACAATCCTGTCAGGATCCGCAATATCTTCAATTCCACTTGATTCAAACGCTTTTATAGCCAACGGCGCAGTGATATCATTGGCCAGAGCAACATCGACAACAACCCGTATTATCTTGCCTGGCGTAATCCCCGTTTCATCACAGTGCGCTGCGAGAATTTTTTCCGC
>JAFGIF010000084.1 GCA_016929755.1 Deltaproteobacteria bacterium
ATGATATCAGCTTTCTTTGCCAGATCGGAGCCGGGATTGCCGGTAATGGCTATAATTTTAATCCCGAGTTTTTTCAACGACGGCAATAGATCGCTAATCTCTTTCGAGTTTCCGCTGTTGGAAAGGACAATGGCGGCATCCTGCGGCATGACAGCTCCAAGGTCCCCATGCAGGCCGTCCACGGGATGTATGAACATGGCCGGGGTTCCAAGGCTGACCATGGTTGCTGCAATTTTCTTGGCGATAATGCCGGATTTGCCGATGCCGGTTAGAATCACCTTTCCTTTAAGATCCGCTATGCACTCTACAGTTTTGACTAACGATTCATCAATCTGAGAGATGATGTTTTCAAGCCCATCAATCTCGGTGCGGATGGTTTCCTGTGCGAGCTTGATAATTGCATCTGCATTCATATGATCCTCCCGATCAGATCGTACTCCAAAGTCTCGCGTATCTCAACTGGGTAAAAATTACCAAAGGTCGCGTTTCCCTGGTTGATAATTACCATACCATCAACATCAGGGGCCTGAAAAGAGGCTCTAGCTTTAAGCAGCAGTTCGGTTTCGGGGTGATAGTCCTCCACCAGCACCTGGATGGTTTTCCCGATGAGGCTTCCCAATTTTTTGCATGATATTGCCTGCTGAATAGACATAATGCTGTTTCTGCGCAGTTCTATGGTCTGGTTGTCAACTTGTTTTCGCATGGCATAGCTTGGTGTCCCGGGTTCTGGAGAGAATCCAAAAACACCGAGGTGTTCGATATGTCCCTCGGATATAAAAGCTTTGAGTTCCTCAAAATCCTCTTGATCCTCTCCCGGATGCCCCACCATGACGGTTGATCTGACCCAGATGTCTTCATGGGGATCAAGCAGTTCGAATGCCTTTCTGATAGCGGCAGCACCTCCCCTGCGGCCCATGGCCCTGAGCACCTTTTCGGAAACATGCTGAATCGGCAGATCAATGTAAGGGCATACCTTGGGGTTGGAGCTTATCAGCTCAATCAGCTCAGGGCTGAGTGATGCCGGATGAACATACATGACACGGATCCAGGTGATGCCCTCAATTGTGGAGATTTGCTCGATGATGGTTTCCAGGCCGTAAGATAGGCCTATATCCCTGCCGTAGCTGCCGAGGTCCTGGCCTACCAGGATGATTTCCCGGGCTCCTCTTTCAACAAGCCCGCGGCTCTCGTCTAATATTGCATTCATTGGCTTGCTGATCAACTCGCCCCGCAGTGCCGGTATGAGGCAGTAGTTGCATCTGTTTGAACAGCCCTCGCTGATTTTGAGATAGGCAACGCTCCCGGTTGAGCAAAATGAGCGGCTGACAACGGCATCGAAAACCGGAGCGAGGTAGGATTGGTTTTTCTCCAGGGCAACGGGAATGTTTGCATACGTCCCGGGGCCGGCAAACAGCCTGATTTCCGGTAATTCTGCAAGAAGTTCGTCCCGGTAGCGACTGACAAGGCAGCCGGCGCAGATGACCTCTTTGCCTTCTTCAATACATTCGAGCATGGTCTGGATGGATTCCTCAACCGCGCAGCGCAGGAAAGCACAGGTGTTTACCACAATGGTCGCGGCTTGAGATTCATCGCTTACCTGCCTATACCCGGCCTGTATGAGCCGCTCACAGATATATTCGGAGTCGACCAGGTTCTTATGACATCCGAGGCTTACTATGGAAAAGGTTTTCATGTTTTAGATCAGTCGAATTCGGTGAACTTGGGAATTACCACGATGCCGTCGGGGGAAATATCAAAACGTTTGCGATCTTCATCCGGATCATAGCCTATAATGGTATTGGCCGGGATTTTAACATATTTGTCAACAATGGCCTTCTGGATATTACAATTTCTGCCGACCACGACCCCTTCCATCAGGATAGAATCTTTGACATCGGCATAGCTGTTAACCCGAACATTGGGAGAGATGATGGAGCGTTCAACTCTTCCCCCGGACACGATCGATCCGCCACAGACGATCGAATCAAGTACCATGCCGATACGCTTGCCGTCCCTGCCTCCGGCGAAAACCATTTTTGAAGGTGGATATGGGCTGTATACGGTATGGATCGGCCAGTTAAGATTATAGAGGTTGCACATAGGGGTGACAGAGACAAGGTCCATGTTGGCTGCATAGTATGCATCCAATGTGCCGATATCGCGCCAGTATTCATTGCCGGCAATTCCCTTGAAGGCAAATGCCTTGACCGTGCTGGTTTTCACCATGCGGGGCATGATATCCTTGCCGAAATCGTGGGAACTGGTTTTCCGTTTGGCATCATCTATCAGCCTTTTCATTAGTTCCTTGGTGTTAAACACATAAATTCCCATAGATACGAGAACTTTTGACGGATCACCCGGGATGGTAACAGGTCCTTTTTTCGGCTTTTCCTGAAAGCCTTTGACATCCATGGTTTTATTGACCTGGATGATGCCGAATTGATCAGCCAGTTCCACCGGCATTGATACAACACCGATTGTGAGGTCAGCACGGTGTTCTTTATGGTATTCGAGCATGTCAAGATAGTTCATCTGATATATATGATCACCGGAGAGAATCAGGGTATATTTCGGCATGTCCTGCTGAAGGGTGTAGATATTCTGAAAAACCGCATCGGCCGTGCCCTCATACCATGTATCTCCGATACGCTGTTGGGCCGGTATAGTATAAATACACTCACCCATCGGAGCGGAGAAAAACGACAGCCAGCCCCTTTGTATGTGGCGGTTGAGCGATAAGGATTTGTACTGAGACAGAATGTATATCTTTTTCAATCCTGAATTTACACAATTGGACAGGGTGAAATCGATGATGCGGTACATGCCGCCGAAAGGAACAGCAGGCTTGGTGCGATCCTTGGTAAGAGGATAGAGTCTTTCTCCCTTGCCTCCGGCAAGTATGACCACGTCGGTATCTGATCTCATGGATTATTCTCCGAGCAGATCATGGACGGCAGCCTTGAGTTCGCTCAAGTCATGAGACTTGATGATGTATGCATCGGCAGCCATTGCCATCACATCGTTTTTATAGCTGGCATAGGCTGTATGGATAATCACCGGCAGATCGTGTTTGGATTTCAGGATATTCCCCATGGTTTCAAGGCCGTCCATTTTTGGCATGCGTATGTCAAGGATAATCAGATCTGGCTTTTGGTCGTTGTCCAGATTCAGAATTGTTAAAGCTTCCTTGCCATTGGATGCAGTATTGATTTCATATCCGTTCTCGTGGAGTTCTTCTTTGAGGAGCTGTTGGAGATGTACATCATCCTCGACCACAAGGATCCTTTTCATTTGATCAATCAAACCATAACGCGGGCTATAAGTCAACTTTTGCGGGAGCAAGCCGGCAGGGAAAATTTTTACCAGTTTATCAATCTATTATGGCGGTGGTGGCCAGAGATACGCGTTTATGATCCGAGTTTCTGAGCACATCCAGCACTTCAATCACCCGGAAATAGGGGATGTTTTTTTGCGCCAGGATAATGATGTCCTGTGTTTTCGGTATGGATTCAAGATCGCCCGGCTTTGTTTGCATCCCATCAATCATGATTTCATCAGCGAGGATGCTTATGGCTACACTCTGTTCCAGAGAGGGGTTTTCCCCCTTGGAGGACTCGGGTAATTCAACCCGGTTGACCTTCAAAGGAGGGCCAATGGTAAGCATGAAGAAGATCAAAAGCAGAAAGACAACATCAACAAGAGGAGCAATATCGATGGCCGCGATGCGTTTATCGCGCTTACGCCTGAACCTCATAATGTTCGCCTTTCAGATATTCAAGAATTCTGGCAGAAGCCTTTTCCATTTCCAACAGTAGAAAATCGCTGCGGGCTATCAGAAAACGATAGCAGATGTAGACAGGTATGCCTATTGACAGTCCTGTGGCTGTCGTGATTAGGGCTTCGGATATACCGGCGGCAAGCATCTGGCTTTCCGGCCCCTGCATGCCGACTGCGTGGAACGAGGTGATCATGCCGGTGACAGTGCCTAAAAGGCCCAGCAGAGGGGAGATCGTGGCGATAATCCCCAGAACATCAATGTAGCGTTCGATGGAATATGCCTCACTTGCGCCGGCTTCTTCCATATAATCTTTTATTATCTCCCTGCGCATGCCGGCATTTTTAATAGCGACCATGATCACCGGACAGATAGGCGAAGACCGTCTCCTCAAAAGCTGCTCGATATCATCGAGTCGGCCCAGTCGGGTAAGCCGCTCAATCTCCTGTACAAGATCAGCGGGAATTATCTTGCTCTGGCGCAGGGCAAATAATCGTTCGATAAAGATTGCCAGGGCTATTATCGAACATGCCAGCAAAGGCCACATCATTGGGCCGCCTTTTAAAAAAAGGTCCCACAAGGTCATGAATTCCTCCTCGGATTGCACTCGTAGAATATTTATCCCACAATTATCTGTGATATTCAACTTGTTTGGATGCATTAAAATATATAACAACGTCCGCTAAAAAGACGAACCACCTGCATTTGAAAAAATATATGGTGTCGGTGGCCGGAAAGCAAAGACCTGCTTCATCGGGTGAGCGAGATGCCGTTTTTAAGATAACAGGCTCACAAGCCGGGAGGCAGACATGGATGGAATACGCTTGGACTCTGGTGCATTCAGAGGTATAATATGCCGTAATTATGAGATTACACTGAATATGAGGAGGATTCTTCAATGAGTATGATTGAGTATGTGCTGGATGACAATGTGGCTGTTGTTACCATGAACAGCGGGGAAAACCGTTTGAACCTTGATTTTCTAAACACTTTTCTTACTGTCCTGGATGAGATCGAACAATCCACCGAGGCCAACGCCCTGGTGGTTACATCGTCTCATGAGAAAATTTTCTCGAACGGCATCGATCTGGATTGGCTTGTGCCGCTCCTGAATGCCGGAGACATCCAAACGTCAAAAAAATTCATCTACACCCTGATGGAACTCTACAAAAGAATTCTGCTCTACCCCATGCCTGCCATTGCGGCGATATCAGGGCATGCCTTTGCCGGCGGAGCCATCCTGTGCTGCTATTTCGACTACCGCTTCATGCGCTCCGACAGGGGATTTTTGTGCTTTCCGGAAGTCGATCTCGGCATCCCCTTTATCCCGGGCATGCTGGCGGGAATGAAAAAGGCTATTCCAATGTATAAACTTGAGGAGATGCTTTACCAGGGCAAGCGGCTCACCGGGCAGGAGTGCGAAGAACATCACATTGTCACCAAGGCCTGTCATCTGGATGATCTTATGAATGAGGCTGTTGGCTTTGCCAAGAGCCTGAATAAACGGCGCGAGGTGATCGCCGAGTTGAAAAAGGACATGAACAAGGACGTCGTGCATGCCATTGAGGTCGAAGACCCGCCGGTAATCGAGTCCGGCAGGTTTTATATTTAAACAATTAACAGGTTTTGTCGGGTAATTCTAGGAACTACCCGGCTCAGACGGACAGCATGACAGATAATTTATTGATTTTTGCCGGGGCGAAGGCCTATGCAATCATTCAAGAGGAGGGCCTTCAACCCGGATCTGTCGAGGTGGTTGCCGGTGCCGCCGGAGGTCCTAAATGGCTGGTGCTGTGCGGCCTTGACAGGGCCATTTTTTCGGACTGGATCACGGATCATCCCGGGCCGCTCTTTCTGGTGGGATCATCGATCGGGGCATGGCGTTTTGCCGCGCTTGCCCTCGGAAATGATGCTTATGAAAAACTGAAAGATGGATACATTCACCAGGCCTATACCTCCCGGCCGAGCGCGCAGGAGGTCTCCCGAATCTCGCTGTCCATTCTGGAATCATTTCTGGATAATGATGCCGCCGGATCAGTTTTATCGCATCAGTTCATGCGCCTGAATGTCCTGGCCGTCCAATGCAGATCCCTTTTTGCAAAGGACCGTGCGGCCCGGCTGGTACTGGGCATGCTTGCCGCAGGTGTTGTCAACGGCCTAAGCCGGCAGGCCTTGCGGTTGTTTTTTAGCCGGTCACTCTTTTATGATGGCAGAGACCTGCCCCCGTTTTTTACAATGGACACGCTCCCCACCCATAGGGTTCCTCTGCATCCTGGTAATCTCCGCCAGGCAGTGCTTGCATCCGGCTCGATCCCGCTGATCATGTCGGGCGTGACGGATATCCCCGGCAGCCCTGATGGTATCTACCGCGACGGGGGGCTGGTGGATTACCATATCAACATTCCTTTCGGCAGCGATCGGATCGTGCTGTTTCCTCACTACATTGAGCGCATCACCCCGGGCTGGTTTGACAAGAACCTGTTTTGGAGAAAACCGGATAAGGCCAATCTGGACAACCTTGTTCTCCTGTGTCCTTCCAGGTCATTTGTGGAATCACTGCCCTATTCCAAGATCCCGGACCGCGGCGATTTCCGGCGGTTTTACAAAAAAGATACTGAGCGCATCCGCTACTGGGAGATGGTGGCCCGGAAAAGTGCCGTGCTGGGGGATGAATTCCGGGAGCTTCTCCTGGGGGACAGGCTTGCAAAAAGGATCAGGCCGATATCCGACCTGTGGGAATGATGCCATAAATTCCGTTTCATCCGGGATCTTTCCCTGTCTGTTTTAGTATTCCGATATATCCCTTGATTTATTGCATGCTATCGTCTAGGGATTAATTCCATGGGCCGATATCCGGGGCGGAAAAAAGATCCTGTAACAATGTCCGCATTTCCTGTAAAATTATATCAAGTATGCTGATATGAGGTCGCATGAAGCCGTTTTCGAAGATAACAGCGAGTGATTGTGCACGGATAACAGGGATCCTGTTTGACATTGATGATACCTTCTCCCTCCAAGGCAAAATACCGGCAGACGCCTATGCTGCCCTGTGGGATCTTCATCAGGCCGGATTCACCGTGGTGCCCATCACCGGCCGGCCGGCCGGCTGGTGCGATCACATGGCCCGTATGTGGCCCATCCAGGGTATTGTGGGCGAGAACGGCGCCTTTTATTTCTATTACGATCAGTCCCAGGGCAAGCTGATGCGCAGGTTCATCTTTTCACCCGATGAAATTGCAGACAAACGCAGCAAGCTCAAAGAGATCGAACAGGTGGTTCGCCGGCGCGTACCACGAGCCGGGGTATCTGCCGATCAGTATTACCGCTTGTTTGACCTGGCCATTGATTTCTGTGAGGATGTGCCCGCTCTGAGCGATGATGAAATTGTTGAAATCTGCAGCATCTTTCATGAATATGGCGCTACCTGCAAGGTGAGCTCGATCCATGTCAACGGTTGGTTCGGAAGCTATAACAAACTTTCCACCACGAAGCTGTTTCTCGAAGAACGCCTTGGGTTTTCATGGGAAAAAGCCAGAGACAACTTTGTATTCATCGGCGATTCTCCCAATGACGAGCCCATGTTCGAGGCCTTTCCGATGAGCATCGGCGTTGCCAACATCCGCACCTTTGCAGACCGGATGAACCATCTCCCGGCCTATGTCACGCAGGCCGAGGGCGGGCTCGGTTTTGCCGAAATGGCCCGGAGTATTATCAATAAAACCAGAAAAAACAGGGAGGCGGACGATGCCAGTTAAATCCTTTGCAAAACATTCCTACCGGTCGATTTTGAAGTGGGGCGATCCTGCGCAAACCAATGAACCCAGCAAGCGCCTTATCGAGTACCTGAAAGAGCACATGGCGGTCAGCGATGAGGATATCCGGACCCCGCACCTGCCGGGGCTGGATGAAGTCAGCCTGGACAGGCCGACAACGCTTTCCAAAAAGGACATTTCCGCACTGGAAAAGATTGTCGGGGCTGAAAACATCGAGCTTTCCGATTACGAACGCCTCAGGCATTCCATGGGATACTCATATTACGATGTCATCATGCTGCGCAAACAGGCCGATGTGCCCCTGGTTGATGCCGTGGTATATCCCAGGGACGAAGACGACGTGGTTGCGATCGTCAAGTTCTGTGACAAACGAAGGATACCCCTGATCCCCTTTGGCGGCCGCTCGAGTGTTAGCAGGGGACTGGAGCCCATCCACGGCGGGATCAGCCTGGATCTCACCCGGCACATGAAGAGGATCAAGAACGTCAACGAAACCAACAAGAGTGTGACGGTCGAGCCGGGCATTTTCGGTCCCGAATATGAAGAATATCTCAATAATTACAAAACCCCGCTTGCTCCGGGAGGCTACAGCAACGGGCATTTCCCCCAGTCCTTTGAGTATTCCACGGTCGGCGGCTGGGTGGTCACCTGCGGGGCCGGCGGGCTGTCCACCGGCTACGGCAAGATCGAGGACATGGTGCTGGGCCTGCGTTTTGTCACCCCAAAAGGTATCATGGAAATCAAGGATTATCCGCGTACGGCAACCGGCCCGGATCTGCGCCGTATCGTGGCGGGCAGCGAAGGCGCCTTCGGGGTGCTGACCGAGGTCACCCTCAAGATCTGGCAGTTTCGGCCCGAAAACCGCTCCTATTTTTCCTTCCTGTTCAAGAACATGGACGACGGCGTGAGGGCCTTGCGGGAGATCATGCAGGGAGAATTCGGGCTTCCGCACATGCTCAGGCTCTCCGATCCCGAGGAAACCTCGATTGCCCTCATGATAGAGGGTATCAATGGCGGAGTGATCGACAAATTCTTTGCAAGGCTGGGCTATGTTGACGGCCGGCGCTGCCTGCTGATGGGCTCGACCGAAGGCGATAAGGATGCCGGCAGGCTGATTAAGAAAAAGTCAAAGGCCATCGGCAGGAAGTACGGCGGCTTCTCGCTGGGCTCAATTGCGGTCAAGGGCTGGCACAAGCACCGCTATGCCGATCCCTACCTGCGCGAAAACCTGATGGACATGAAGGTCATGACCGATACGATCGAGACCGCCACCACCTGGGACAATCTGCCCAGTCTGTGGGCTGAGGTGCGCAAGGTAGTCAAGGCCAGGCCGCACTCGATCTGCATGTGTCACGCCTCGCACTCATACGAGAACGGCACGATGCTGTACTTTATCTTTATCTCAAGGATCATCCCCGGAGACGAGGTGCATGACTATCTCGACTATCATAGCGATATTCTCAATGCGATTGCTGCAAACGGCGGCAGCCCCTCGCATCATCACGGGGTAGGCCGGATGATGGCGCCCTGGCTTGAAAACTTTACGGGCAAGGCCAACATGGATTTGCTCAGGGCCATCAAGAAACACCTCGATCCGAAAAACATCATGAACCCGGGCGGCACCATCGCCCTTGATTACAGCGGTGAAAAGAATAAAGCCTTTCGGGCCGACTAGAGGAAGACAGATATGACTGAAAGAGCAACCGTGGCAATCGTGAAGGGGAAAGCCCCCATTGACGCCACCCGGATAGAAGACATGGTCAAAAGAGCAGTGGCGCTGACCGGCGGTTTTGTTGATAAAATAAAAACAGGCGATCACGTCGTTATCAAGCCCAATTTGTTTGCACCCTACCCGCCACCGGTTTCGGTTGACCGCCGCGTGATCGCCGCGGTCGTCAGGCTCGCATTCGAGGCCGGAGCAGGCAGGGTCAGCGTTATCGAAGGTGTCAGCATGGGCACGCTCATGAAGCGGGTCAATCCCGCGCGCTCGGCCCAGACGGCATCCCGCGGCTACAGCACGATTGAAGTGATGAAAATGCTCGGCGTGAAAAAGGCTGTCGAAGAAGCCGGCGGGGAAGTGATCGGGGTTGAAGAAGCCGAGACCGTCGAAACCGATATTGAAGGAAGCATCGCCCTGCACCGCGTCAGCTATCCCAGGGTCGTGCTCGATGCGGATTATTTTATCAATATGCCTGCCATGAAGACACACGGCATGACCATGGTGACCCTGTCGATAAAGAATCTGCAGGGGCTGCTGGATACCCGCAGCCGCTATTTCTCGCACCGCGACGATCTCGACCAGCACATGGTGGATATCAACAAGATCCGGAAACCCGACATGGTTATTTTAGACGGTCTGATCGGAATGGAAGGCCTGGGAGCCGGCGAAAGCGGCACCCCGGTCGAGATGGGTGTTATTATGGCCGGCAGCGACCCGGTCGCCCTGGATTCGGTCGCCTCCATGTGCATGGGGATTGACAACCCGCTGCTTGTTGGCACCACCAGGATCGCCAATCACGACGGCCTGGGCATCGGCAATCCGTTCCTGATCGATGTCGTGGGCAATTCAATCGACGAGGTCAAGCAGAAGTTTCAGCTTCCCATAAACTATACCCAGCCCATTGAGAGCCTGGTGACCGGTGTGTATCCCAATATCGACCTGTATATCGGGGGCGCCTGTCCGACCTGCTGGCTGATGACGGCCATGTTTGAGGCCATGCTGGCCAAGGTCCCAGAGAGGGTTTCCCTGATTGTCGGCGTCGATCCCAAGGTGCCGCCCCGGCTGAAGACCGACCTGGAGCACACCTTTTTCCTGGGGGAGTGCGCGCTCGCCACAACCGGCGACCTCAGGGATTTGCGCAACGAGATGCAGCTGAAGGGGATCGACCGCTTTCTCGGGGGCTGCCCGCCCTATGAGCAGGCCCTGGTCAAGCTGGAAGATTTTATGATTGGCAAGGGCTATTTGGATGAGCAGGATCTGATAAAAAAGGCCGAAGAACAGCGCAAAAAGTTTTTTGAGTACTACCAAAGCCGGGACGTTACCTGGGAGCCGGAATTGTAAACACTCCCAGCGGGCTGCACATATATGATTGAATGATGAATGGAGGGGGAGATGGCAGATAAAAATTATGTAATCGCGATTGATTCAGGGACACAGAGCGTGCGTGCAATTCTGTTTGACCGCCAGGGGAGCGAAGTTGCGATCGAGCAGGCCGCCCACGAGCCTTATTTTTCAGAAAATCCCGGCTGGGCCGAGCAGAGGCCGGAAGACTACTGGGCCAAGCTCTGTCAGGTCACCAAGGGTCTCATGGCCAAGGTGAAGGTCGACCCCGGTGAGATTACGGGCATCGGCATCACCACCCAGCGAGGAACATTTGTCCCGGTGGACAGGCAGGGCAATCCCCTGCGGCCGGCCATTATCTGGCTCGACCAGCGCAGTGTGGAGAACCCGCCGCCTTTGAGCACCATGGCCAAGGTCCTCTTCGGCGTGGCCGGTATGTCGGAGGCCATCAAGTATGTGCAGAAGAATTCGAAGTTTCTCTGGATCAAGCGTAACGAGCCCGAGATATACAACAAGGCCTACAAATTCATGCAGATATCGGCCTGGTTCACCTATAAGCTGACCGGCGAATTCAAGGATTCGATCGGCATGATCACCGGGCTTTGGCCGCTCGACTATAAAAAACTTAAATGGCACACCCTGCCCCCGGCATACGAGGCCTTTGCCCTGGAAAAGGATCACCTGGTCGATATTTTTCCGCCCGATACGGTGCTGGGTCATGTCACCAAGCAGGCTTCGGAGGAAACCGGGCTGCCCGAAGGCCTGCCGGTCGTCGTGGGTGCGGGAGACAAACAGTCCGAGCTGCTGGGTGCCGGTGCCATACAGCCCAATATCGGGGTCATCAGCTACGGCACGGCCACCTGCATGGAGGTGATCACCAGGAAATACATCAACGAGAAGAAGATGCAGTTTTTCACCTGGCCGGCGGCCCTGCCCAATGCTTGGGACATCGAGATGTTCATCTTCCGGGGCTTCTGGATGGTCACCTGGTTCAAGCAGGAAATGGGCTACCGCGAATCCATCGAGGCCCAAAAAAGAGGAGTGGCCCCGGAGGTTGTCCTGGACGAGGTCATCCGCGATATACCGCCGGGCTCCATGGGGCTGATGCTGCAGCCCTACTGGTCACCCATGGTATCCGACAAGTTTGCCAAAGGCTCCATAATCGGCTTCGGCGACGTGCATACCCGGGCCCATATCTACCGTGCCATCTTAGAAGGCATTGGCTACGAACTCCGCAGGCTCTCGGAGATCGTGCACGCCAAGAACGGAGTCACCCTGGATGAAATCCGGGTCGGCGGCGGCGGATCGCGCAGCGATGTGGCGGTTCAGATAGCCGCTGACATCTTCAACCTGCCCACCTACCGCATGGCAACCTCCGAGATATGCGCCCTGGGCGCGGCCATCGATGCCGCGGTAGGCACCGGTATGTTCAACTCTTTTGACGAGGCCGTGGCCTCCATGGTGAAAAAGGGCCGGCTTTTCGAGCCTAATGCCGAAAGCCACCGCATCTACGACCAGCTCTACAACGAGGTATTTAAACAGACCTACAAAGCCGTTGAGCCACTCAACCGCAAGATCGCCAGGATAACCGGCTACCCTCCGGAGGACTGAACGGGATTAAATCTCGAACAGGCAGGCTGAACTTTTATGCTTGTCTGGTTGCAGCAGAGATAGGTATATTCATTTTTAAGATTTTATCTGAAGTGTTAAGGCTTTTCTCTACTCTGTGATTGCAAAAAACCAATTCTATTGGCTATTGAGCGCAATAGCCTGTATTTGTCGCAAGATTTTTCTTTTTGAACCTGAACCGGTCATTGATTTCCGGGTGGTACCGGCCTGATTTCAGCGCTGAAACAATATCGGCCCGTGCGTTTTCATAATCCTGGTTGCGCCCATTGATGCTTTCAACTATGCGACACAGCCCGTTTTTGACCAGGTATTCGGCCACGGCCACGCCGCCTTTTTGCTCAACTTTTTCCAGGAGTTCCATCGCGCTCAGGCCCGCGGCCAGGTTTTCAACAGGGCCGAAAAGCAGAAAGTCGCTTTCGCGGGTTTCATATTCCATGCCGATGATCAGGCCTTCAGGCCTGGAGACTACGAGCCGTTTATGATCGAAGGTGAGAGTTCCTCAAAAGAGAAGAACCCATGATCGAAGAGGTGAAAACTGATTTGGCCTGGGAAAGAGGGATCATCCCCGGCCGTTTTCAGGTTCTGCATAATGATCACCTGAAACATCTC
>JAFGIF010000321.1 GCA_016929755.1 Deltaproteobacteria bacterium
GGCAGGCTCTCTCAACCCGGCGAAATGGCAGGTGCTGTTTTATACCTGGTGTCGGATGCCTCGTCATTCACGACCGGAACCTGCATTGCCTGTGATGGTGGGTTTCTTGCCTGATAAAAAAGCTTTACCTTGAATCATGAGTTATAAAGAATGAACTTAAATAAGGAGGTGGATCCATGAATGAAAGAAAAAATGAAAGATTGATAGTGAGGCAGCCGATCAATGTCAATGAATTACCGGACCATGAATTAAGTGATGTTATTCCATTTCCGATTCTCATGTGTAAAGACCTTGTGCCCGAGGCAAAGGCCTGGGCATTATACCTTTTTATCAAAGAAATTACCCGGGAGATGGTCGATCTGATGGATGGGGTTGGCAAGGCTACTGCCCACAAGCATGACTTTGATGAGATGTACCTGATGATCGGCGATAAGAACGCCATAGTCTTTGAAGTCATGCTTGGCGATGAATTCTATGAAGTTGCCACTCCTGGTGCTGTTTACGTTCCCAAGGGCCTGCCACATGCCATCCGGCCGGTCAAGGCCACGGTGGGGCTTACCGGGGGGCTGATCCCGGTATGCCTTAACGGTGAATATATTACTTTGCCGGTATAGGCAATATTCTTTGTAAAAGAACCCTCTTGTCATGAGGATACACTGATGCTATCCAGTTATGAGAGGAGGGTGTTTTTGTGAGTGCTGACTGGGAAGATCACTTCAAAGAAAAACTCATGAGTCCGGAAGAATCCCTGAAGCCCATTCGCAGGGGATCACGGGTGTTTATCGGTTCAGGCTGTGGTGAGCCCCAGATTCTTATGGATGCTCTTATTGGCATGGCTCCTACGCTTGCTGATACAGAGATTATGCATTTTCTCTCTGTTGGGGATGCTCCCTATACCAAGAGACGTTTTGAGAGTTCATTTCGCCACAATGCATTTTTCGTGGGGCCCAAGACACGCGATGCAATCAGGCAAGGTGATGCGGACTACACACCGCTTTTTCTATCTGAAATGGGCCGGCTTTTTCAAACTGGCCGGATCCATGTCGATACTGCCCTTATATCTGTAAGCCCGCCTGATGAATATGGGTATGTGAGCCTTGGGGTTTCAGTTGATGTAACCAAGACGGCAGCCGAATGTGCCGACTATGTGGTGGCAGAGGTGAATCCAAAGATGCCGCGCACCCTGGGGGATAGTTTTCTGCATATCAGGCAGATAGATGCATTTGTGCAAAGCAATTATCCCATTCCGGAGTTCTTGAATGAAAATCCCGGGGAAGTTGCCAAGCGGATCGGCAAAAATATCGCCGCCCTGGTGGAAGACGGATCGACCATTCAGGTTGGCTACGGCTCAATCCCCAATTCGGTCGTACCCTTCCTTAAGGATAAAAAAGATCTGGGAGTGCATACCGAGACATTTACCGACAGTCTGATTGATCTAATCGAGGCCGGAGCGGTAACCTGCCGCAGAAAAAATCTGCATCCCGACAAGATTGTTGCCAGCTTTTGCATGGGCACCCAGAGGTTATACAAGTTTGTAGATAAGAACCCCTTATTTGAGTTTCATCCGGCCCATTATGTCAATGACCCCTTCGTGATTGCCGGCAACGACAGGATGATATCAATCAATGCCGCATTAAGTGTGGATTTGACCGGGCAGGTATGTTCCGATTCGATAGGCTACCTTTTCTATAGCGGTATAGGCGGCCAGGTGGATTTTGTACGCGGCTCCGCACGCTCCAAAGGCGGCAAGTCGATCATTGCCATGTCTTCGACCGTTGAGAATGGGAAACGTTCCAGGATAGTAGCCAATCTGGAAGAAGGCAGCGGTGTTGTGCTCACCAGGGGTGATGTGCACTACATTGTTACTGAATTCGGTGCGGCTTATCTGCACGGCAAATCGATCAGAGAGCGGGTTATGGCATTGATTAATATTGCACACCCAAGCTTCCGACTTGCACTTCTCGAGGCAGCCAAGATGAGGGGTTATGTCTACCGCGATCAGGAATTACCCCTTGGTGAACTCTATCCGGAGAAGTACGAAACATATTTTACCGATCAGCACGGTAGGCAGATTTTTTTCCGGCCGGTCAAATTTACCGATGAGAAAAAGATCCAGGATCTTGTCTATTCACTTCCGGAACAAGACGTGTATCGGCGTTTTTTCCAGGGGCTGAAAGCTTTCCCGCGCAAAATGGCCAAGCCCATGGTGAATGTGGATTATGAAGACCGGATGACCATCGTAGGGGTAATCGGAGAAGAAGGTCCTGAAACCCGCGAAGAGATCATTGCCATCGGACAGTATGTGCGCGAGGAATCAAGCAATATGGCCAATGCCGCCCTGACGGTACACCACGATTACCAGCACTGTGGGATTGGCACTTTTTTGTTATGGTACCAGATCCTGGTGGCCAGGGAGAATGGAATCAGAGGTTTCGTGGCCGAGGTGCTCAAAGAGAATGATGCGATTCTTAAGGTTTCCAAGAAGTGTGGTTATCCTTTCAAAGCAACCTGGGCATATGGCGGGGTATACAACCTCACGATGTTGTTCGACCGGAAAGAATAAAAAAGATGAAAGATGATAAATTGTACATCGTCATGGTGGGTTTACCTGCCAGGGGGAAGTCAACGGTCGCCATCAGATTACGTGAGACCTTACGCAAGAATTCCATACCTACCCGTATCTTCAACAATGGCAATCTCAGGAGAAGATATCTGTCAAAGGTGAACAGCTACGGCGCCGATTTCTATAATCCCGATAACAAAGACGCTGTCGAACTCCGCAAACGTTTTGCCATGATGAATATTCATAGTGCAAAGCGCTATCTGGAAAACAACGGACAGGTTTCCATTCTCGATGCAACAAATGTGAGCAATGAGCGCAGATGGTTGATTGAAGAGCACCTGGGGGATCACCCGATCCTGTACATCGAATGTGTCAACGATGATGCGGAGATTCTGCACCTGAGCATTTTGCAGAAAGTGCGCTCTCCGGAATTTGCACTTCTCAGTCCGGATAATGCCTACCAGGAGTTTGAGAAGCGCATACATTACTACCAGATGATTTATGAACCATTGCAGAATAAACAGAACTATTTCAAAATCGACTCTCTGCAAAATAAAATTCTTAAAGAACAGATATTGCAGCCGTTTCCCCTGTATTCCCGTATCAGGGATTTTCTGGTGACTGATGCGGTCAAAAGCCTCTACCTGATCCGGCATACCGAATCCTACTATAATCTCGAGGACCGTATCGGCGGAGATCCTGGATTGACGCCCGATGGTATCGAGCAGGCCAGGGCTCTGGCGAGGTTTTTTCAAAAGAAACGTATTTCATATATCTTTACCAGTGAGAAAAAAAGAACGATACAGACCGCAGAGCCCATAGCCGAACTTCAGCCGGATTGTATGATCGTGCCTTTAAAAGAATTCAATGAGATTGACGGCGGGATTTGTGAAAGCATGACCTATGATGAGATCCGCGCACAGATGCCCGATATCTATTATGCCCGTAAAGACGACAAGTATAATTATATATACCCCCATGGTGAGGGATATATAAGCATGAAGCAGAGGATCAAGATCGGCATAAAAAAGGCATTTTATCTTAACATACGATCGAACAATATCATGATCATCGGGCACAGGGCTGTCAACAGAATGATCCTTTCGCATTTTCTCTATCGGCGCCAGGAAGATGTTCCCTTCATCTATGTGCCGCAGAATAAATTCTATAAGATCGTGGCCACCCAGGACAAGAAACTCTTTGAACTCAGGAAATACCAGTGATATCTGACTGATCGACCCGCTTGGTTGATTCTATGGCCTTTAACATTGCCTTGGCAATATCAAAATGGGGATTTATCTTGAGCGCTTTCTGGAAGCAATGTTTGGCCATCTGAATATTTTTATGGTCCAGGTAAGCACGGCCCATATTAAACAAAACATTTTCATCTTTAGGATTAATCTTTATGGCCTTTTCATACAGAGAGACGGCTTCTTTAAATCTATTCTGCCTGCGATAGAGGATAGCAAGACTGTTATATACGTTAATTGTCTCCGGGTTTATTTTGAGGATCATGTTGAAGATGCTTTCCGCGGATTCGTGCATTTCCCGCTCGAGAAAAATATTGCCGGCCATCTGCAGATATTTCTGGGCCATGTCTTTGTTGTCGATCTTCAAATATACCGCGGCCATTGCCTGATAGGCTTTGGCGAACATCTGGTTGATCTGGGTGGCCTTTCTGAAAGCGGCCAGGGCTTCATCATACTCGCCCTTTGCGGTTTTTATATAGCCGATATTGTAGTAGACCTCGGCCGATTCAATGATTTCAAGAACCTTCTGATATTCACCCAGGGCCTTAGCATAACTTTTCTCCTGTAGATGCATGTCGCCTTTTGTCATGTGTGCCTTGGCTTCCCTGGTGTTCTGGCTCAGTTCGAATTCCATAATGATGCGGATTTTTCTTTCCAGATGTTCAACCGTGGCAGATTCAAGCAGAATGGAATTTACGCCTGCTTCTCCGGCCTGGATTACATCGGCCTTTGTGATTTGAATGGTCCAGAGAATGACCGGTATCTCGGAAAAATCAGGGTCTCTCCTGATAAGTTTCAACAGGGCCATCCCATTCATTTCGGGCATTTCCCACTGGGCGATTACGATATCGGGTTCACTGCTCTTGATCGATTCCCAAGCGCTGGTTCCATCAAGGGTTTCTTCAACATTCGTGAAGCCGAGCATCTCGAGCATGCCCCGGATATTTTTGCGGTATATGAAGTCAGGCCCTACAATCAAAATCTTGATATCCAGTGGAATTGCCATTTTTTATTAACCTTGCCCTGGATGATATTTTCTAAATCTATATCGTCAATTTTCGTGGGAATCTTTATTACATCCTCGAGCACAAAATTGAATTTCCAGCCTTTTTCGAGTATTCCAAGGGGCTGATCTGAAAAGAAAAATCTCCCATGACGCATATGGATTTGCCTTAA
>JAFGIF010000322.1 GCA_016929755.1 Deltaproteobacteria bacterium
CCGGGGGGATTGGATGTGTCGATCCTTATCAGGTTTCTGAGATGGGTTAGCATTTCCGACTGCAGGTTTTTCCAGTCCTGATTCAATCCAAATGTATTCATGACAGTCTTTGAATCTAACCAATTAAAGGCGGCAGATCAATCAAATAAACGAACATGCTTGAAGAAGTCAGGCAGCAATGAAGGAGTGTCTGTGCTTTTATCCGGCGGTTGCTTAAAAAATCTGACAGAGCTGATGTAAAAAAAATCAGAAACTGTAGCGCAGCTTGGCATAGACTTGGTCGTTATCTTCGTACTGCCCGATCAGAGAATACTCATCCTCTCCTCCCAGCCAGATAAGGCCCAGGGTGGCCTTGATAGAGTCGCTGAAATTATAGGCAAGCCAAGGACGCACAAGATAATATTTAAAGTTGAAATTATAGATCATATCGAGGTTCGCTTCCATGGTATTCTGCAGAAAATAATGTTTGAAGGCCAGGGTTATTATGGTGTCGTAGCCCCCATCGTTGAAGCGAATCGGTTTGTGCTCATCATAGTCCGGGATATATTCCTGGATCAGCTGGCCGCTTAGAGTTGTATCGCCGTGGATGTAATCAAGACCGATCCCGTATTTCATGGAATCCATCTGGAGTTCGAAATCAGGTTCCAGTAAGAATGTCTGCCTGGTCTTGGTGAAGCCGGAGCGTATTAATTCGCGTAAGAATTCTTCCATGATATCCTGCTGTTTGGCCAGAGTGATCTCATCGGCCAGGACATCCTCGGTTTTGCGGGTATAGTACTTGCCGTCGAAATAGGCATATTCTCCCCGGATGGTAAATGGACCGTAGGTGGTTGAGAAATCACAACCGAAAACCTGCATTTGATGAAGCTGGGGCTTGACATGCGCCAGGGCTTCGACAGCTGTCTCAAAAGATAAAATATTTTCCAGATCGATAATCAGCTCGGTTGGAACCGTATACACGGGCATGGTGTCATAACCCCTGAAGTAGCTCACGGAAAGGTCCCAGCCGGCAATGTATCTGGATAATCGAATGCCGAGTTCCGAATTATCCAGGGTAAAGGCCGGCAGGTCTATCTCTTCATAGATGCCGGTAACCGGGATATCGCCGATCAGGGTGCCTGTTGGAATTGTAACGGGCGCCCTCAGGACAGGTGGGAACCAGCGCTCCTCCGATGTGGCCAGGCGATAGGGCACATAGCGCGGTATCCAGCCAAGTTCAATATTTATAAGGTCGGTATATACGTTTGCCTTGAACGCCGGGACCCCGATCTTGCGTTCGGATTCTTCGTTGAGACTGGCCTGGGTGAGATCCTCGGTGTTCAGATTGTCGCTGGGGTTGATTTCATCCAGCCTGCCCCAGGCGAATTTCTGGATGCCGATGCGGAAATCCGCATTGTCGCTATAGATGTCTACATAAGCTTCATCAATATTGAGAAAGGGGTTCTTGTCCTGATAGATGGCATCGAATTCATTGATCAGTCTGCCGTTGTCAGCATCGATCACCTTGCCGTCATCGACACCCTGCACAATGGCCGTAAACATGCCCCACGAGCCCAGCTCTGATTTAAGCCGCAGCTCGAACATATAGGACGGGTCTTCATCGGGGCTGCTGTCTTCCAGGGCATAGATGCCGTTGCTTTCAAGGTAGCCGTTAATCGAAACGGCCTCTTTCAGCTTGTCAAATCCCTCGCCGGCTGCAAACGCAGTTGGAGCGATGGCAAGTGAGGCAAGCAGCGCGGGGATCGTGAGGGCATGCCTGATTTTCACAAGTCATTTACCTCGCTTCATGTATCTCTGGGTAAAGATGTCATCATTCAGACCGGTGTCGTATTGGATGTTGCTCAGTTCGATAATTGTTTTGCGGTCGTTCTGAACATTGTGCATTTCAATATGGGTGGGAGTCCTGATGCCCTTGATGGTCTGGATGGAACTGAACATGGACTGTTTGAGGTACTTGCCCTTTTTGTCGTAGAAATCCATTTTCAATGGCATTGAGCTGTCTTTCCTGATCCAGGTTATCACCTTGCTGTAGTATTTCATTTCTTTGGGAACAGCCTCTATCACGTAACACATTTCTCCTTCGATTTCCTCTTCCTTGAGCAGAGTAAAATTTTCATCTTCGAGGTTGCGATTACCCATGTCGTAAAATGTAAATTCGGTTCCCATGAAGCTCTCACCCTTGCCGCCCGTGCTGATCTGGCGGACCCGCTGCAGTGCCGGCAGATACAACCACTGTTCATCCTCATCCTTGTCGGGACTGCTCCAGGAGAGAAAGCTTGTACCTTTGACATCGGCAGGCGATTCAAAGACTATCAGGGCTTTTTGTGCGCCGTTGTCGTAATTTTTGCCGTACGACATGAGTTTTCTTTGGCGTGTATCACCTTTCTTGTTGACGAGTGTCATGCTCATTTCAGCCTGGGTATCACGAGCCTGGTTCATCAGATCTTCGGATTTTTTTGCGATTTGATAGGCGCTCAGCTCTTCTGCGTTCGCTAGGGGCCAGAACATAACCGACAACACAAAAACGGCCATGCATACACGGTAATATTTCATTTTCACGTACCTCCGATTATTAAAGAGTTGTGGTTTATATGGCAGAGTCATTTGCAATGATTTCCTTTTTGATTTTCGGCCTGAATACCTTCAAAACCGCGGGCAGCAGAGTGATCGAGGCAATCGAACTGGTGACCATCACCAGCGCCGTCAGAAAGCCCAGCTGCGAGATGATGACGAATTTTGAAGGAGTCAATACCAGGAAGCCGGCAGTCACTGCCAGGGCATTGTATAAAATGGCACGCCCTGAGGTGCTGATGGAGATATCAAGCGAATGTGTATTATTACGGATAAGACCGAGCTCATGACGGTAGCGGGACAGGAAATGGATCGAGTAGTCAACACCGATGCCCACGGTCAGACTCGCGATCATGGCAGTAGCGGCATTGAGGGTAATATCGAAGAACCCCATGATGCCGAAATTAAGCATGATCGTTACCGTAAGAGGCACAATGCTCAAGAACCCCAGCTTGAACGATCTGAAGATGACCGTGGTAATAATAATGACCAGAATAAGCGATACCCCGAAGGTGTTGATCTGTCCCTCGACAATGATGCGGTTGAATTCCATACTCAATTTGGAAATTCCGGTGGTCATGATTTCGATACGGCTGTCCTGCAATTCATGCCGGCGGTATTCATCGATGGAATTCAGTACTCCCTGGGACATCGATCCGCTCTGGGATTTCATCTGCAGCAGGATCTGGGCATTGCTGTAGTCGTAGTTGACAAAGCGGTTCAGCTCTTCTCCTCCACCGGAAAAGGAATACAGCAGCAGGTATTGCGCCACGAGTTCCCTGGATTGCGGTATGGTATAGTATGCGGCATCACCGTCGTGCATTTCCTGATTCATCTTTTTGATAAAGTCTACTATGGAGGCCGCCTTGCCGACCCCTTCGATACCGGAGAGCCTGTTCTGCAGATCTTCTATTATGTGCAGCACCTTCGGGTCCTTGATGTCGTCGGGGCTCCCGGTCTTGATCACCACATTGAACATGGATGTTCCCCCGAATTTATTGTTCAGAATTTCATCGGCGGCACGAATGGGGCTGCTGGGTCTGAAGTGTTTGACAGCATCAAGATCGCTGCGGATCTGAAAGGCTGCGACGATTGAAGCGGCCAGAATCAGGGAGCTGATAGTGATGATTGCAACAGGGTGCTTCAACGAAAGTTTTGAGATGCCGTGCAGTACAGGGCCGAGCAGGTCTTTGGTGGTGTGGAGATGCGGCAAATATGGTTTTTTGCCCTCCAGAATGGAGAGCAGGGCAGGGATGAGTGTCAGAGAAGTTCCCAGGCTCGCCAGTATCCCGAAGGCTGAAATGATGCCGAAATGTTTCATGGGCACAATTTCCGAGGTGTACAGCGATATGAAGGCGGCGATGGTGGTGACGCCGGCCATGACAATCGGTACGCTGACCCGGTTGAGGGAGTGCATGATTCCTTTCAGGCCGGTATATCCGTTGTGTGTGTCGGAAATGATGTTTTCCAGCACATGGATGCCATAGGCGCTGCCTACGGCAACCAGAACAACCGGAATGGTGCTGGTGACATGGGTGATGGGCATTTTCAGCAGAGCCATTAACCCCACGCTCCAGAGCGTGGAAATAGTAACTGTAAGCAGGGGCAGCACAACTCCTCTTAAGTTTCTGAAAAACAGGAACAATGCGATGACAATCAGAATATTCACCAGGGGGATAAGCAGCTTCATGTCCCTGAGCATATAGTCACCCTGCAGGGCCTCAACCACAGGAACACCGGAGATAAATATCTGCTCCGGCCCCTGGTATTTCTCAGCAATTTTTTTGAGCTGATAGTAGACTGGAATCACGTCGTCGGTTTCCAGCTCGTCTTCCATTACAATCGAAACCAGAGATCCGGAGTGATCCTTTGTAATATAGAAATCCTGATAGAAATCCCACGATTCCACCTTGCGTTTGAAACCTGCGAGCTCCTCATCTGTTTCAGGAAGCGATTCTGTCATCGGTGAGACTTCAAGCCCGGCTTCGCTGCCGATAATGGTGCCGACATTGAGGATGTTGGAAACTTCTTCCACTCCGGGGATAGCTTCCACCTCGGAGGAGAAGTCCCGGATTTTTTTCAGGGTGGTCGCGGTAAAGATATCATCACTGAGAAATCCTACAATGATATCAAGCGGTGCATCAAAGTCTTCATTATTTTCGATCCAGTCTTTTCTGACATGGTTGTCCTCGGAAAGGAAAATCTCAATCCGGGGGTCTATGGTAATCTTCGGAACCTGAAATGCAAAAAATACTGTTATCGCCGCAATGATCAAGATAATCCAGTAGGGGTGATAGACACA
>JAFGIF010000085.1 GCA_016929755.1 Deltaproteobacteria bacterium
GTGCTGAAGATATGTTTTGAGTACCCTGCGATAAGCGGGATGGGTAGCCCGGGTGATCAGAATTTTCTTCAGACTTTTTTTGCGCAGGGCCATTAATGCCGCTTCAGCCAGGGCTGTCGCTCCATCATACATTGAGGCGTTGGCAGCGTACATTCCGGACAGTAAGGCAACCATGCTTTGATACTCGAAAATGGACTGCAGAGTGCCCTGGCTGATTTCCGGCTGGTACGGGGTATAGGCTGTATAGAATTCCTGCCGGGATGCAAGGGCATCAACCACTGCCGGGATGTGGTGCCGATACACTCCACCACCGGCAAATGAAATCTTTGGTGTTTCGAATTGAAAATTTCGACTGATACTCTCTTCGTCAAACCCGTCCGGTATATTCAGTGAAGCTTTTTGCCTTATCGAAGCAGGAATACAAGAGAATATATCGTCGGGTTTTGTGATCCCAATAGTATTCAGCAATGTGTTCAGTTCGTGTTCGTTATGGTTATGAAACGGCATTTACTTGGCCTCTTGGGCAACATAAGCATCATAGGTCTGGGCGTCCATCAGGGCATCAAGTTCTGCCGGATCTTCCATTTCAATCATCACCATCCATGCCTTTCCATACGGGTCCTGGTTGACGAGTTCCGGGCTGTCTTCCAAGGCATCGTTGATCTCAGCAATCGTACCGCTTAGCGGCGCATAAATATCTGAAACCGCTTTGACTGATTCTACCGTACCTACCGAATCTCCCCTGGCAACTTCCGTTCCTGTTGCGACAAATTCCACAAAGACAATGTCTCCGAGTTCACTCTGGGCATAGTCCGTAATTCCGACTCTGACCCTGTTTCCTTCATCCCTGGCCCATTCATGGTCCTTGGTATACTTTAAATCATCTGGTATATTCATATATCACCTCGCCGGATATTATTTGTCCACATTTCCTTTGACAAAAGGAGGACGAGTTACCCTTGCCTTAAGCTGTTTGTCCCGCACTTTAATGGCAATTTCGTCGTTTTGTGCAACAGATCTGTCAAGATAGCACAATGCAATGCCTTTGCCCAATACTGGCGATATGCTGCCCGATGTTATGAATCCCACTTCCTGATCGTTCTTTAGACACGGGCATCCCTGGCGCGGGACCCCTTTATCCAGGAGCACCAGTCCGATGAGCTGCCTTGCGGTCCCATCCTGCTGCTGTTTTTCAAGGATTTTCTTGCCGATAAAAGCTTCTTTTTTAAGATCCACGGCAAAAGAGAGGTTTGCCTCCAGAGGTGTCGTGGATTCGGTAATATCGTTGCCGTGCAGGGGGTATCCCATTTCAAGTCTGAGCGTATCGCGCGCTCCCAGGCCACAGGGCGTGGCCCCGGCAGCAATGAATTTTTGCCACAGAAGATTGACAAACGTTTGATCCAGGAAAATTTCCACTCCGCCGGCACCGGTATAGCCGGTTTTCGATATCAGGAGTTTTCCAAAGGCTTGTGTGGAAACTAGACGGAAATTAAAATATTTCATCTGGTCGAGTTCAAAGTCAAGACACTGCATAAGTATCTGAGCTGAGTCAGGCCCCTGCAGGGCCAGCAGTGCCAGCTTGTCGCTTGCATTTTCAATGTCGGCCTGAATCTGATTGTGAGAATCGATCCAGGCGAAGTCGGGTTCGGCATTGGATGCATTCACGCACAGCAAATACTCTTCTTCAGGCTTAATGCAGTATACGGTCAGGTCGTCGATGATGCCGCCGCTTTCATTGAGTAAAAAAGTATAGCGTACCCGGCCCTGTTGCATGGGGGAAACATTGATTGTAAGCACGTGGTTTAAAAGGGCGGCACTATTTGTGCCCCGGACATAAATCTCCCCCATATGGCTCACATCGAAAATGCCGCAGTGTTGTCTTGTCGCCATGTGTTCTGCTTTGATCCCGGAGTACCAGACAGGCATTTCCCAGCCGTGAAAATCAACGATTCGCGCCCCCAGTTTGGTATGTTCTGAAAATAATGGTGTTTTCATTTCGGTACGTTCATTCCTTTCAATTGAAGGTCATGTCTGTGTCGGGGTTATTGCACAGATTCCGGCCCGACTTTCTCCTCATACGTATCGTATTACAATCTATTTGCTAGGATACATACAAGCTCATTTTATATGTTCTTGGGCTGCGATCAGTGTGTTTTCCAACAGCATCGTGATTGTCATGGGCCCAACACCTCCGGGCACAGGCGTAATCAAAGATGCGCGTTTTTTGGCCTGATCGAATTCCACATCCCCCACCAGCCCCTTTTCGGTCCGGTTCATGCCCACGTCAATCACCACGGCATCCTCCTTGATCCAGTCGCCCTTAATCATGTGCGCTTTACCAATGGCTGCAACGACAATGTCAGAGCCCGATATTTTACGTGCCAGGTCCCGGGTATGTGAATGGGCAATGCTGACGGTTGCATGGGCCATCATGAGCATAATGGCCATGGGTTTGCCCACGATATTGCTGCGGCCGATAATAATGGCATCCTTTCCGTCGATGGAGGCCCCGTACTCCTGGAGCATATACATGATTCCACGCGGGGTACAGGGCATGAGCGCAGGGTCACCCATGAGCAGGCGACCAAGATTGTATGGATGGAAACCGTCCACATCCTTGGCGGGATCGATTTTCAACAGGATTTCCTTTTCGTTGAGATGGGAGGGCAACGGAAGCTGAACCAGGATACCGTCTACCTTACTGTCGTCATTGAGCCTTTCGATCAGGGCAAGGAGTTCTCCCTGGGTAATATCTGTGGCCAGATGATGGTCGTAGGAGTGCACGCCGGTTTTTTCACAGGCCTGTTTCTTGTTGCGGACATAGATAGTCGAGGCCGGATCATCACCTGCCAGGATAACGGCAAGTCCCGGAGGCCTCCCATTGGCTCTTGTGAATGTGATGGCTTTCTCTTTGATCAGGGCTCGTTTTTTCTGTGCCAGGCCCTTTCCATCAATTATGTTTCCCAATTGTTCCTCCCGGGTCAGTTTATGATCTATAGACCCACTTTATCGGAAGCGGGCTTTGATTTACAGCATGCGGTAACGGCAGGATCATTTCCTTGTCAACGGCAAGCCAGCTGTAATCAGGTTTGAGTATTCTGAGTTTCCCATCGGATGGAGGTAATCCCCATTCTGTGTGTTTGTAACTGACAAACAGTATTAAATCGAAGCAATTCCCTGATTCTCCAAGCACATAACCGTTTCTAAATGCCTTAAGATCGATATTATATGCTTTAATTGTCTGCAGGGCATACTCTTTCTCCAACTGGATGATGGCATATCTTGCCACCCCTTTTTCCGAATAACGGGTGATGGTCCTTGTTTCGGAACTGGAAATATAGACAGTGCCCAGTCCTGGAATCTGTTTGAGATACTGGGCCGCGATCAGGGCTGCGGTTCTGCGGCCACCCGAGGCCTGATGATGGAATCCGTAGTATTCGAAAAGCTTCTGCTGTAAGGTATCAGCGTAGCGTTCACTTTTTTCGTAGAGGCTCTTGGAAATATATCTGAGTTCTTTGGCCAGATCCTCGGCCGCCTCGGATATGGGCCAGTCGATTTTGACGTGGAAGTGTGTCAAGGAATAACGGTTACGTTTTTTAAAGCGGTGGTCGCGTTGAATCAGGATGCAGTAGTCAACATCAAGCAATGGCTTGAGAAATTCAAAAAAAGTATCGCGCTCGAAGAAGCGTACAGACGAGTAAAATGATTTATGCAACCCGATATCAGGGACAAGGGCTATGGTATCCTTTCTGACCTTATTGGATTCAGAGAATCTGATATATTTCTGGTGGACCTCCTCAATGGTGTCTTCGGTAAAAATGACGAAAAACGGCTTGGCTACAAGGGATTCTTTTGAAAATTCCTTTTTTTTGGGTTTCATTTCACTGGGGTCAACATAAGGGTAGCAGATATCTTTGCCCAGGCAGGTTCGATATGGTTCCTCCAGGCCGATCGTTATCAGTCTTCGTTCCAGTTCATCCCGCAAAAAAACATATATCGAGCGACGGACTTTATCGGTATGGCTCAGTTCGAATCTCGAATTTTTCATCTACACCCTTAAAAAATACCACAGCATTGTCAACTTAAAGGGTCAAAGCAGGCCATAAGCCGGGTTCTGTTCCCGGCACGGATTGCCCCATGCCGGACAGTAATCATTCATCTAGGGCAACAGTTGCCTGCTGCCTCCAGCGACTTACCCAGGGGAGAAACGGGCCGTTTCATCTTCCCCTCTATTGGTCTTGCTCCGGGTGGGGTTTGCCTAGCTTCCCCGGTCACCCGGGGAACTGGTGAGCTCTTACCTCACCGTTTCACCCTTACTATCCCTCTAGGATAGCGGTTTGTTTTCTGTGGCACTTTCCCTGGGGTCACCCCCGGTCGCCGTTAACGACCACCCTTGCCCTGCGGAGCCCGGACTTTCCTCCTGCATTCGCCAAGACGGATGCAGGCGATTACCTGTCCTACTTCAACCCACTTAAGATTGGAACATATAGTAACCATGGATCGTTTTCAAGTAGGAATTCAATACCTGCCATGCACTGTCGAGCCGGTGAAAAGAGCGGAATTGCCATATCGGATGTGGTTTGGTCTATATTTTGCAATTATTGTAGTATATAATTATTCCATCCTATTAATTAAAGGAGTATTGCGTGGGGGCCGGGTCGAAATTTTTTAATCTTTACGGTCACGGATTCATTCGGGCTGCAGCCTGTATACCCGAGGTGAAAGTCAGTGATCCCGAGCATAATGTGCGCAAAACCATTGAGCTGGTACAAAAAGCCGCCGATAAGCATGCAGTCTTTGCTCTATTTCCAGAATTGGGTATTTCCGGTTATTCCAACGAAGACCTTTTTTTTCAGGAAGCACTTTTAGAAGCTGTGATCAAAGGGCTGAAAAGATTGTGTGACGCCACGAAAGATCTGGAAATCATCATTGTGGTGGGTGCACCCCTCAAGGTAGTGCACAGTCTGTACAACTGCGGGATTATTATCCATAAAGGCCTGATCAAGGGCATTGCCGTCAAGAGCTACCTTCCCAACCAGAGAGAGTTCTACGAAGCTCGCCATTTCTGCCCGAGCCGGAATCTGATCGTGGGGAGTTTAGCCTTGTGCGGGCAGAAGGATATCCCGATTGGAGCGGATCTGATATTTCAGGTAGAAACAATTCCGAATTTTTCTTTTTATATAGAGCTTTGTGAAGATGTCTGGGCACCCATACCACCTTCAGGCTTTGCCTCTCTGGCTGGAGCGATCCTGATAGGCAATCTTTCAGCCTCGAATATTACTGTCGGGAAGGATGAGTACCGCCGTGAACTGGCATCGAATCAGTCTGCCCGTTGCCTGGCGGCATATATCTACACTGCGGCAGGCGCAGGTGAATCAACAACAGATCTGGCTTGGGACGGACATGCACTTGTGTATGAAAACGGAACTCTTATCGCCGAGTCAGAACGATTTTCCTGGGACCCACAAGTGATATTTGCCGATATAGACCTTGAGAGACTGGCCCAGGATCGTATGCGGACATCCAATTTCAGGGACAGCATCAGCGTTTATCAGGATGTCATTTCAAAATTCAGAAACATTGCTTTGCAAATAGAATTACCTCAGGGCCGAATCCTGCTGGACAGGCATGTTTCCCGCTTCCCTTATGTGCCGGGAGAATCTGCGCTGAGAGACAAACGATGCTTCGAAATCTACAATATCCAGGTACAGGGTCTGACCAAGCGTATGAAATCTGCTGGTATCGAAAATCTTGTCATAGGGGTGTCCGGGGGTCTGGACTCCACCCAGGCCCTGATCGTATGTGCCAGAACCATGGATGTGTTGGGGCTGCCCCGAACAAATATCAAGGCATATACCATGCCTGGATTTGCGACTTCGAACAAGACCTATACCAATGCCGGACGCCTTATGCGTGCTCTTGGGGTTGAATCCGGGGAAATCGACATTAAGCCCAGTTGCCTTCAGATGATGAAGGATATCAGCCATCCCTATGCCGAGGGCAAGGATGTATTTGATGTTACCTTTGAGAATATTCAGGCAGGTGATAGAACATCTCATTTGTTCCGGATTGCCAACTTGCGTCACGGACTGGTTGTGGGTACCGGTGATTTGAGCGAACTGGCATTGGGCTGGTGTACCTATGGTGTGGGCGACCACATGTCGCATTATAATGTAAATGTGAGTGTGCCCAAAACCCTGATCCAGTATCTTATCCGCTGGGTTTCGAGCAGGAGCATTCTCGGGAATGAGGCTTCAGCTGTTCTCAACGATATTCTTGATACCGAGATCAGCCCGGAATTGATCCCGGGTACGAACGGTGATCAGCCGGCCCAGAGCACACAAGCCGTTATCGGCCCATACGAGCTGCAGGATTTTTTCACCTTCTATACCACCCGCTTCGGATATGCACCTGCCAAGATGGCATTTATCGCATATAATGCCTGGCGGGATAAAACTACAGGTTTATGGCCGGACGTGCCAGAGCATAAGCGCAATGCCTATTCTCTCAAAGAGATCAAAGAATGGCTCGAGGTCTTTCTGCATCGTTTTTTCAAGCTGAGCCAGTACAAACGCTCATGCATACCTAACGGGCCCAAGGTCGGTTCCGGCGGCTCGCTGTCTCCCAGAGGAGATTACCGTGCTCCCAGCGATGGTGAAAGCGCACCCTGGATGGCGGACCTAGCAAATATCCCGGACGTGGAGTAATTGTCTGTGGGCTGTATTTACAAGGTATGATTTTTCCTATCAGACATTTTATAGGATTGTAATCTCAGTATAATCGAAATAGTATGGAGGGTCATGAGACCTTCGTTTCTACCAAAATTAGTGAACGGAGATTTATTCGATCCCGTGGTATATGTACGGGTATTGAATGAACGCAAGGCTTTGATGTTTGATTGCGGGCATATTCATGGTCTTGCCAATCGTGAGATCCTGCAGGTCGAATCAATTTTTATCTCTCACCCGCATATGGATCATTTTGTCGGACTGGATCATGTACTGCGGATTATTCTCCACAGACAGATGCCGCTCAATGTCTTTGGCCCGGAGGGTATAACAGACAAGGTGCTCGCAAAATTACATGCCTACACCTGGAATCTTACGCAGACATACGCATTAGAGATTATTATTCATGAAATTCTGCCGGATTTGATTGTTGTGACACGCACCCGTGCCAGTAATGGTTTCGAACCCGAAAGCCGGGAATCTGTTGACCGAAAAAATCCTTTGATTGCTGTGAGTTCACGATACTCGGTTGAAGCGGTTATTCTGGATCATAATATTCCATGTCTAGGCTTCGTTCTGAAGGAGCCCTTTCACATTAATATCCGACCGGATATGCTCGAACTGCATGGGTTTGTTACAGGGCCGTGGCTCGGCAGATTCAAGGAGTTAATCCTTGCCGGCAAGCTGGATACGCTGGTTAACGTAAAAACTGTTATGGGTGAACGGAAGTTCAGGGTATCCGAACTGATGGACGCACTGGTTCTGATCAATGCCGGCCAGAAAATCGCCTATTTTACCGATTTGCGTTACTCTCCAGCTAACCTGGAAAGTATGCAGGAAATTGCCGATGGCTGTGATATTCTTTTTATCGAAACCTTTTATCTCCATGAACTCAAGGACGATGCCTTTGCCAGGGCCCACCTTACTGCATACCAGGCCGGTGAGTTTGCCCGGAAATTGAAAGCTCGGCAGATAATCCCGATGCATATTTCTCCGCGCTATCACCACAGGGTAGAGGAGATCCTGAACGAGGTGCGCCGACCCGGATGATTTTTTTCAGGTAATAGGCATGTTGATATCATACACATATTGGGGTAATGGATACTTCTAGACTTTAAGTGGGTAAGCTATGAAATTTATCGAGTTGTCCTTAAGCGGAGCTTTTTTAATTGAACCGGTTGTGTACAACGACAAGCGGGGCTGTTTTCTGGAAATATATAACCAGGAAATATTTCAGGATCATGGGGTGCCCGGCAACTTCGTGCAGGACAATTATTCGTTTTCACGGCAAAAAGGCGTTCTTCGGGGGCTTCATTTTCAATTTTGGCCTCATGCCCAGGCAAAATTGATCCGGGTGATATCAGGGGCAATATATGATGTGATCGTCGATCTTAGGCAGAATTCATCTACCTACGGGCAGTGGATTTCATGTGAGCTCAGTGAAGAAAACATGAATATGCTGTTCGTACCCAAAGGGTTTGCCCATGGATTCTGTACCCTGGAAAATAATACCCATGTAATATATAAAGTTGACGAGTACTATGCTCCCAGATCTGATGGAGGGCTTAGATGGGATGATCCTGATCTTAAGGTTGTATGGCCTCTGGATACTCCCATTCTCTCTGAAAAAGATGCTTCGCTGCCGTTTTTCAAGGAAATAGGGCATATTTTTTGAACACGGTGTCAGAGAAACAATAGCTGAACCTGTGTGTTACACAGGAGGGTGAAATGGCATGTCAAATCAGGTGGTTTTTGTGGTGCCTAAGTATGTGTCTGGGACTTGCATTCATTACCGCTCAGGCAGGTCAAGCCGAGACTTTTACTATTGTCCACACCAATGACCTCCACTCGCATTTTTTAGGGGTCGGTCCAAATATTGACTATACCCCCTTTGTTACAGGTGATGATGCCACAAAGGGCGGTATCTCCCGTATAGCAACCGTTATCAAGGGAGTCAGGAAAGAAGCCGGTGAAGCGGTTGTTGTGCTTGATGGCGGCGATTTTATGATGGGCTCGCTGTTTCATATGGTTGCGTTGGATGAGGGTTTAGAATTAAGGATTCTCAAGGAGTGCGGGTATGATGTGCTCACATTGGGAAACCATGAGTTTGATTTGAAGCCGGACGGTCTGGCCAGAATCTTGAGATCCGCAGCCAACAAGGGCGGGGCACCCCAGGTAGTAGCAGCCAATACGGTTTTCGATCCAGGTGATGATGCTGATGACACATTGGAGGATGTATTTCAAGATGGTCTGGTGAAGCCTTTTACGGTCATTTCCAGAGCGGGCGTAAAAATCGGGATATTCGGCCTGCTGGGAGAAGATGCTTCTGAGGTGGCCCCTTTTGCCGCACCGCTCACATTTGCCGATCCGATCCAAACTGCTCAGGCCATGGTTGATATTCTTAA
>JAFGIF010000086.1 GCA_016929755.1 Deltaproteobacteria bacterium
AAATATTTTTGTATCCAACCATCAACTTTAGCGCTCCCTTCTTTGCGGTGCAGCACCTGTTTTTCTTCTTCAGACATCTGCATGTTTTTTGTGCGTTCCATGACGATGTCAAGAGTGCTTTTTATCTTTGACATTGATCTTACCTGCCGTTCGGATAGATTTATTCAGGGGTATGTATCCCAATCCTTTTCAAGAATCAAGATGATAAAATCTCCCGTTAAATCAATAACTATACTTGATTAGCATTGAATTTTAAAATTATACATATGGGCCATTGCCCTGACAGGCCGGACATTTGGTTCCCAGGTCAGACCTGTAGGCCTCGTGACAGGAGGGGCAAATGATAATCGGTGCTTTTGCTTTCTTTTTCCCAATTATAAAATCCGGCTTAACCCGTACCTTTTGGATGCCGAAAATTTGATCACCTGCCTCTTTGAACTGCAGGATGATCCCATCGAGATTTTGCTGATGTTTCGGCTTTTCCCTGAAAAACCAGCCTGATATTTCAGGCCACCCCTTCAACTTTTCAGCATCAAGATACACCCGAACACCCTCGCCGGTGTATTTATTATAAAATGTCATAGAATAGCGGCTCGTGTTTACGATTTTAAGCCAACCGTTTCCGATAGTACAGGGTGTGAGCAGTTGTACCGCATCGGGCAGGCAGTGTCCGGTTTCACAGATCACGTCGAACAGTTCGCCGTCAGGAAGATTTTTTCTTGCTATATCCACCATGATGCCGCCGGCGATTATCCCCGGGGCTACACTTCCATGGAAAGATTTCACTTTTTCAATAAATTCTTCAAAAGGATATTGACCGATGTGCATAGATGTCTCACTTTCTTTTGACTGCCATACGAAACAAGGAGTTTAAGTTTATGTGCTCCGGGCGATTGCAAAGATTATTGCCGCCCAGCTCCCTATAATAAATATTGTTGAACCCAGATAATAGACCAGCGCTTTGTGTGACTTCCAAAGAGGGACAGTGTTTTTAAGCTGATTTGAATTTGAATGTATCTGCACTGCAATCCTCCTTCTCATTACACTGGTTCAATCCTGCACGGCACGTAGCGGTGCAGTGGGGTGGCGGCAAATTGATCCCGGTGCGTGTTCTTAGTCAGGCAGTTGGCATTAGCGCCGAAGACCTTGCCGTTAAAATCCAGGCCGAAACCATGCGGAATAAGCACCTGTCCTTCTCTGGCAGCCTCGGTTATCTCGAGTTCGATTTCAACTTCGCCGGTTTCAGTGGATACTTTCACAATCACTCCGTCAGCAAGGTGAAGTTTTTCTGCATCCTTGGGATGCATGGCACATGTGCAGGCCCGGCGGCCCTCATTCCAGGCAGGATCGCGCATGAGTGTGTTGGCATTCATGCTCATATGGCGCCCGGCATTCAGGATGAACGGATAATTCGGATCCGGTGCCAGGGCCTTTTCTTCGCTGGCGGCATCTATGCTCTGTACCCACTGCGCCATTTCCGGGCAGAAGATATTGATCCGGCCGTCACCGGTACGGATTTGGGCAAAATTATCATGTGGATCGGACCGGCCGACAATGACACCCTCCGGATGATCGAGGATGGCCTGGAAGATCTCTTCTCCCAGGGTCATGCCCGGGGTGAATCCTGCCCGTTTGGCATTTTCTCTGAAATCTTTAGGTGCAACCTGCAGCAATCCCCACAAAGCGGCCAGGTTGGCTGAATCAAATTCACAACCCAGGGTTTGAGCCAGAACAAAGGGCATATTTTTCAACGCAGCAGGCTCGCTCTGAGCATAATTCATCAGCTCCATTACGAATTGCGCCCGGTCTTTCCGGGCAGCGTCATAGAGCGAATCGGGTATTTCAGGAATGATTCCGATTGCATCGGCTATGCGCAGGATAATCTGGCTGACTTCCAGCGGTTCGCCGATGGGCTCGACGATCGGACGGCGCATCTGGAAATAAATATCCGGAAAGGTCCAGGCAAAGAATGTCCCGTCCCACGATTCATAACCGGATCGGGCGGGCAGAACATAATGGGAAAGCATCGCGGTTTCGGTCATGGCCAACTCGCAGGTAACCAGCAGATCGAGTTTGTTGAATGCTCTCTCGTATGCTGCTGTATCGGCATACGAGCGCAGGGGATTCGATCCGCAACACAGGACAGCCCGCAATCGTTCGGGATGCTCGCTCAGGATTTCTTCGGGCATGACATTGGGCGGGAAAACTCCCATGATGGCCGGAAAGTTGGTGGCAACCGTGCGCCAGGTTTTGGGATCGCGTTCATCCGAATGTGATCCGATCGGCATGATGTTGCCTGGAATGACATTACCGCCAGGCACACACATGCGTCCGCAGATTGCCATCAGGACGACATCCAGGTAAGAAGTGGCTGTGCTGTGCCGGTTCATGTAGACCCCCAGATCGGTGTGCATGCACGACCTTCGGGTGGCGAAAGCGTGACAGACCTCGCGTACCTGCTCATAGTCGAGATCGCATACCTGTAGTGCAGCGCGGGTATCAAAATCAGCGAACCAGAGTTCTATCTGTTCGAACCCGCTGACGTGCTTGTCAATAAAGTCCTGTTTATGCCAGCCTTCTTTAAGGATAATTGCAATCATGGCCCGGGTCAGCAGGGCATCGGTCCCCGGTCTGATCGGCAGATGAATGTCGGCGATCGCTGCTGTTTCAGACTTGCGCGGGTCAATGACGACCAGCAGTTTACCAGGGTTTTTCGAAAATTCGCGCAAGACCAGAGGAGCCCTGGGCATCTGATGACTCTGCATGCCGTTCCATCCGATTGCCAAAAGCATGTCGGCCTTTTCTTCATCAGGAATTGCAAACAGGTATTGTCTGCCCGTAGCCCGGCCCTGGGCCCAGAAGTTCCCGGTCAGTTCCTGAGCCAGAGCACTGTAGTGATAGCGTGACCCGAGCGCGCGCATTAATCTTACTCCGAAGGCAGCTTCAAAATGACAGCCCTGGCCGCCGCCGCCCATGTAGGCAAAGGCCCTTGGACCGTACTGGTCAACAATTGATTGCAATTTTTCCGCAATTTCAGCAGTTGCCTGATCCCATGAGATCTGCTCGAAGGAGTTTCCGACCTTTTTCAACGGGTGGGTCAAGCGCTGTTTATGATGCTGGTGATAGGCGATATTGGCCCCCTTTCGGCACATATAGCCTTTTGATCTGGGGTTATCTTTATCTCCCCTTACCTTGACAATACGATTGTCCTCTACCAGAACCTCGAGCCCGCAGTTCTGGGCACACAGGACACATCCGGTCTTATGCATCGTTCCCATAGACTTCCTCCTATTTCCCTGTCATTCGCAGTCGTGACCGGGTTCCCATTATTCCTGCCGGGTTTCTCTATTTGATTCCCTGGCGAGAATGAAATCGAAAACATGCTGTTTAAATATTTCGAGGGGCTGCTTACTATTACAGAGTTTCATGTGCATGATGGCCCCCTCCCAGCTGTCGATTATGAATCCGGCAGTCGTGGCTGCATCGATAGTGTCTGAAATGTCACCACAAGCCTGGGCCTCGGCGATACATT
>JAFGIF010000323.1 GCA_016929755.1 Deltaproteobacteria bacterium
AATCTCCCGAATTTATCAACGTATGTACACTTCTTTGTGATTAATTGCACCTTTGATGACAGATATCGGGAGGATAGGGATATGAAAAGAATCTTCAAAGTTCTTGTCGTATTTGTGGCTATAACAATTCTTCTCAGCGTTTTTGGCATCGGAATTGTTTCAATGAGAAACGCAGCGCTTGAGAAGGAATGCAGGGCATATGTCGACCAAATTGTACCGGCAATTCTGACTGATATGAGTGTAGAGACATTGTCAGGGTTTGCCAGCGATGAAATGCTCAGTGTTATTCCAAAAGAGGAGCTCGAGGAGGGTTTTACCTGCTTCAGCAAGCTTGGTGAGTTCAATTCATATATCGGTTGTGACGGGCGGACAAGCACCTGGGGCTCGCTGAAAAATGGAAGAATGATCACCGGCGATTATGTTGCCCAAGCCGATTTCGAAACAGGACCGGCGACTGTTGAACTGCTTCTGCTAAAGAAAGAGGGCCAATGGTCGATTCTGGGATTTCACATAAATTCAGAAGCACTTTTGGCATTTGATAAGATACACCAGGGATAAAAGCGAAAGCACTAATATTTTCTGATCAAATTATTAACTGCATTAAGAAAAACTGATTCAAGACAGGGTTATATTCAATAGAGTGTTGGGATAATTGTGTACTCTTTCATGAAGCCTTCTTTTCCTTTCCTGTTTACCTTCAATCTGTTATGACTGTATGCCTTTGTAAATAACTGGAATGGAGAAGATATATGGTCGAGGAAATTCTGCCGAATTTATTTAGAATCGAAGTCCCGCTGCCTAAGAATCCGCTGAGGTCAATCAATTCTTATGTAATTATCTCAGAGGAGAGAAACCTGATTATCGATACCGGCTTCAACCGCAGCGAGTGCCGGCAGGCCCTCGAAGGTGGTCTGGATGAACTTGGTGTCGATCTGGAAAAGACCGATTTTTTTATCACCCATCTGCATGCCGATCATTCAGGCCTCGTGACGGAACTTGCCGGCAGCACAAGTAAAATCTACTTCAACCGGATAGATGCCAGAATCATACAAACATGGCGCAATTGGGATGACATGATAGAATACGCCGGGCGCAGCGGTTTCCCCAAGGATCAATTGGAGAGAGCGCTTAAGAGTCATCCCGGGGTAAAGTACAGCCCAAATAAAATTCCTGAATTCAGCTATGTCGGGCAAGGTGATGTGATCGAAATCGGAGATTTCCGATTTGTTTGTATCGAGACCCCCGGGCACAGCAAGGGTCATACCTGTCTGTTTGACGCCGGCCGGCGTTTGTTTATTTCCGGCGATCATGTGCTCTCTGACATTACCCCCAATATTCAATGCTGGTCTGATCAGGACAATCATCTCAAGCAATATCTTGCCAGCCTGGACAAGGTCTATGATCTTGAGGTCAATCTTGTTTTGCCTGGTCACAGAAACCGCTTTAGCGACCTGAAAAAACGAATCGATGAATTGAAAGAACATCACCGCAGACGAACTGACGAGGTTCTTTCCGTGCTTGATGGTGGTGGAATGAATGCGTTCCAGGTTGCCTCGAAGATGAGCTGGGATATAGATATTGATGAGTGGGAGATGTTTCCCATAGCCCAGAAGTGGTTCGCAACCGGAGAGACGATTGCCCACCTGCGTTTTCTGGAAGATGAAGGAATGATCACGAGAGTATCAGGGCAGGAACTCATTACATACATTGCGTAACAGGAAAACAAAGCAAAGGTTTTATTCTCTTTGAATACATGTTCTCTGCGTCAGATATTGTGCCTGTAATTGAGATTGGAGTATAATACGCATATTGATCTTGAAATGCCGGGAAGATATGTATGCCCTTAAAAGGAGGGAAGGTATGAAAGTCCTTAAAATTAGTGCAATTGTCTTAGTGATAATATTGCTGCTGGCCTTTTTACTGGTACAGGTTTTTTTCCGCAGTGCTCTGCCGAAGTATTCCGGCACACTGGCTGTCGATGGACTGCATGAAGCTGTGGAAGTGCGCACCGATGAATACGGCATCCCCCATATCCTGGCCCAAAACGAACACGATCTTTTTTTCGCCCAGGGGTTTATAACTGCCCGCGAGCGTTTATTCCAGATGGACTTAACCCGCAGGGCCGGCCGGGGTGAACTCTCCACTTTGTTTGGAGAGCGCACCCTGAACAATGACAGATTTTTGAAGACGGCAGGATTTTACCGCAAAGCCCGGCAGGAATATATGCAGATGCCTGAGCGTACCAAACCTGTGTTACACGCATATACCGATGGTATCAATGCCTGGATCAGCCAGGCCGGACGTTTGCCAAGGGAGTATGTTCTACTCAAGGCCGAGCCCGAACCATGGCTGCCCGAGGACTCGATTGTGTGCGGTCTGCTCATGGCCTACAGCCTGACGCGTTCAAAAAAGATCGACCTGGTGCTCCATAGTATCGGCGAAAAGGCCGGAGATGCAGTACTCAAAGAAATTATGCCGTCATACCCGGATTTCGCTCCGAGAGTATCGATGTCGTGCGAAGAGCCGAATCCGATTCCGGACAGCTATGCAAACTTGACAACTGTTTTTGCAACCGGAGGGTGTTTTGGTGATATCCTTTCTTTTGCCATGCCTGATATCCCGGCCAGCAACTGGATGATATTTTCCGGTAAATGGACTACGACCGGGAAAGCATTGTTTGCCGGAAGCCCGGATCTGAAGCCCACCCTGCCGGCTTTGTTTTATATTGTTCATTTGCAAGCCGGAGCCTATGATGTGATTGGCGGTTCCATGCCGGGTACCCCGGGCGTGACCGTGCTGGGGTTTAACCAAAACATTGCATGGAGTATCGTCAACGGCCGCGGTGATGAATTGGACTATTTCATCGAGAAGCCAAATCCTGACAATCCGGATCAGTACCTGACTGAAAACGGATTTGAAGATTTCAGGGTTGTCAACGAAACCCTGAGATTCAAAACCAAACAGGGCATACAGGAAGAAGTATTGCCGGTTAAAATTTCACGCCACGGCCCTGTTATTTCTGATGTACTGCCCCTGGCACCTCCCAATACGGCCATGATGTGGACCGGTCTCGAGCTTTATTCAGGTCTGTTCGAAGGATTTTACACCCTGAACAGGGCACGTAATTTTACACAATTCAGAGAAGCTCTCAGCTCCTTGCGTACCATGGATCTCAACTTCGGTTACGCCGATATCGACGGCAATATCGGCTATCAATATACCGCTTCTCTGCCATTGCGTAAAAAAGGTGACGGATCGCTGCCGGTTCCTGGCTGGAGCGGTGAGTATGAATGGCAGGGATATGTCCCTTTCGAAGAGCTGCCCTACGACTACAACCCGCAGAAGGGCTACCTGGCATCATTTAACAACGAACCAAAAAAGACACCCTACCATCTCACCAACTACTACCTCTTTGAGCGGGCCATCCGCTTCGATGAAATCATACAGAGCCTCGATACGGTAAGCCTGGATAAAATCAGACAGCTTCAGCTGGATACGGTGGATGTGGTTGCCAAGCGCTGGGTTCCATATGTTCTTGAGGCCTGCGCTGACATGAGTGAACTTGCACCTGCTATGCTTTATTTGCAGCAGTGGAACTTTTCGGTTGATACCGAAAGCGTTGGGGCGACTATTTTCAATGCTTTTTACCTGAAGCTTATGCAGAACACCCTGGTCGATGAAATAGGAGATGAACTGTGGAGAGAGCATCTTTCCGCGTCCTACCTGTTTTACGTGCCGGATCTGCTGTTGGCGAAGATCGTGAAGGACCCCGGTCATTTTCTGTTCGATGATATTACGACTGCGGATATACGTGAAACCAGGGACGAGATCATCCGGCGCAGCATGCAGCAGGCCTTCGGGATGCTCTCTGATATGCTGGGAGACAGGCCCGAGAAGTGGCAGTGGGGAAAAGCACATCTTATGTACTTCGAGCATCCCCTGGGCAGCAAGCTGAAATTTCTGAACCTGAAATCCATACCAACCCAGGGTGATCACCATACCATCAACTCAGGATTCTGGGATACAAAACATCCTTTTATTATGGATTCAGGGGGGGTTATCCGCATGGTGGTTGATTTCTCCGACCTGGACAATTCCACTATTATCAGTCCCCCCGGCCAGTCGGGTCATTACATGAGCCCGCACTATAAAGACCTGGCCAGAATGTGGGCTGACGGTGACCAGCTCTCATTGCATTTTCTCAGTCCTAAAAAACTTGAGGATGTACTGATACTAAATCCTGTGCAATAGGGAATTGCAACTTTTCCGACAAGGGTTTTCATGATTTTGAAAATGTACCGATAGGTATCTTTAAGGGACTTAATCGGTATGAAACGTATAGTCTTTGGTTTTGTGTGGTTCGTAGTGTTTTATCTCAGCCTTTGCATTATAGCGGGAACCATAGCCGGGGGTATCGCCGGTGTTCTTGATCCTGTCAACGCCCAGGCTGCCGGAGCAGCAGCGGGTGCTCTGATTGTCCAGAAATATATTGTGCTGATTTTTCTGGGATCAATGCTTGGCGCTGTTTTGGGGACCCTGTATGGATTATTGCCGGGTACAAAAAAAGGACCAGACAAAAAAATATTCAAAAACATTTTATCTCATGAGCCGGATTGACGAAATTTAGAAATTTCAATAAGTGCTTTATTCCAACTCCCTTGCAAGCCTCAATGATTTAGTCTAAATGTCATCAGATGTTCTTGTCAAAATTGTGACAGGAGGCTCTGATGTTCTACAAGAAAAATCCGCACGGATACAAACAGGCAATTCCGGGAGTGGAAATGAAAACCCTGGTCTATGGGGAGAAAACGCTCTTCACGGAATTTTTTCTGAGAAAGGGATATTTTTTACCAAAACATTCTCATCCCAGCGAGCAGACCGGTTATCTGGTGTCGGGCAGGCTGCTGCTTTCGATTGGAAACGAGACATTTGATGCTGAACCTGGAGACAGCTGGTGTGTACCCGGTGATGTGGAACACGGAGCAGAGGTCCTTGAAGATTCAGTTGCGCTCGAGGTCTTTTCTCCCGTGCGGGAAGATTATCTTCCCGATAATTTGGCTAAATGATAGCGCAGTATATTCGATATCCCGGCAATCAAAGGGCTAAAGGAAAACACTATGAGAAAAAGAGAAAAAGAAATTACTGAAAAGAAATCCATTGTGGAAATTATTAAAAGAGCAGAAATATGCCGGCTTGCCATGTGTAACGAGGGTCGGGCGTATATTGTGCCGCTGTGTTTTGGATATGAAGATGAT
>JAFGIF010000324.1 GCA_016929755.1 Deltaproteobacteria bacterium
ATCGGTTCGGCCATTCCGGATAGAAATGAATAGAGAAATGCTTTATGCCTGTCTCCCGTAGCATAGAAAATTGGAACGGAAACAGAAATCCCTTCGGGAATGTTATGAATAGCTATGGCTATGGCTACAATCGCACCTACTCTGATATCGCTGAGTGCTGCAGCAAATGTAGCCAGGCCTTCGGGAAAATTATGAATACCTATAGCTAGTGCAGTGAAAAGCCCGGTCCTCATGAGACTGAAATCAAGCGTGCCATTATCGATATCCGACAGTTCTTTGAAATCATGGGGATTCTCCAATTCCGGTATTGCAATATCGATCAGGCCGATACATGCAATTCCAATGAAAAAACTTAAGAGCCCCCAACCTTCACCTATTGTCTTGAACGATCCTGAAAGCAGTTCCATAAAGGAGATATAGATCATGACACCGGCTGAAAATCCCAGCGAGAATGAAAGATATATGGTCTTCGGTTTTTTTATCAGATAAGCGATCGCACTGCCTATTCCGGTAGAAAGGCCTGCAAATACTGTCAGCAGAAAAGCAGCAAGCACATTTTCGGGCAAAACCTTAAAAACCTCCAGATAATTATGCAATAAGCTCCAGGATAAAAATGTCAATCTTTTTGGTGAGATTTAGGGTGAGATTTAATTCTTATCTTTTGCAGGCAGTGATCTGCATAAAATATGCTGTTTTCTCTTTTCCTGACCACAAAGATCATACTCACATATCAATCCGCATTTTATATGCAGTTGTCAGTTTTCAACAAATTCGGAAAATTTAATTATTCCGGCACTGCGGTAATGAGGTGCACTGTAGACGGAGAGACTGCCATATTCATCTATGTATAAACCGGCTGCAGCCACAAAATCACAATGCGAAGGTATTCTCCATGAAGGCACAAATGGATTTTCGCTGTCGTCACAGTACATCTCTTTTGAAGCAACCTTTGTGATTAAGGGTACGCTTGCTAAATCATTATCGGGAAATTCTACGTGAAAAAGATCTGCGATGTTTATTATCTCAAGGTAAGGAAGAAATGGGCCCAGATCGCCATTAATGCCGTCAAATGTAACCATATACAGCTCGCCATCACACTGCCGGATGAAATTGATTGCCTGGCCCGCAAATTTTGTATCCAATCCCTCTTCAGCCATAAGGTCCTCTTTGTCCCAGGTTACAACATTTTCACAATCAAATCCGTCTTCAATGTCATCCGAGAATGATAAATAGAAATGCAGAACTCTGGTATCCCAGGTCGCCAGAATAAATCTGTTGTCGCTCAGTTTTTCTATGGCAACCGCCCCGGCCTTGTCCCGGAATAATCCGGCTGTCCTGTCGATAAAATAATTGTACCGTATGGGATTCTCAGGATCGGATACATCATAGAAATATATCTTGGATACAATATCCTCTTGATATTCCTCCAGGGGAACCACCAGAATATCCCCGATCACACTCATGCCGCCGGCATGCCACAGGAGACCGGAGTCCACATCGATTGCCTGGATAAGCTTGTCTTCGCAGGGAGGCAATGCGGATTCGACAAGATTTGAACCGAATTCTTCCTCTGATGGCCTGGAGCCCATTTGGGCAACATATATGGAACCGATTCGGTCCAGGATATTACTTCCGGATATGACAACAAAAGGGCCCTTTCTGAGCCGCTGTATTCCTTGAAAATGGTTGTCAATACCGATTTCGTTTATAATGGCCTGGGTATATCTGGGCCAGGGGATCAGCCCTTCATCCCAGAATGATAGTTTAGCTCCCTCAAGAGTTATTCGTTCGAAGGCATTTTCCACATCGGCAACACATTGGTTATAATCAATAAACCCTTCATCGATGACATGCACAAACCAGAAGAATGAATCTTCTCCTCCTTCAACTGTGATAACATGATCTCCTGCTTGTGATGGTGTGTAGCTGTAATGAGATGTATAGTATCCGGGAATGGCCAGCCCATCGATATGCCAAGTAAACTCTGGTGGTTCAGGAAGTATCCGGATTTCGAATTGAACACTCTGTCCGACCATTATTACCTCAGCAGCGTCTTCAGGTGCAGTTGACAGAATACATCCGGTGATCATGGTTATTATTATCAGCAGTCCTGCTTTCAGAAAGGTTCTATTCATAACAAACCTCCTCTATGTTATTTAAATGCTTTGAACACTACTATGTCACGCAAAAAATATACCATGTCTATAGAATCAAAAATGATCGATAAATTATTATGTTAGAAATATCAATATTTTCTGGTACTAACCATAAGTTACAAGTTTTTCTCAATTTCGGAAGGTTTTTTCTTTTTGTAGAGCATAAATTTCAGGTAGTTTTCGAAAGATATGAAATCATGGCACTTCAGGTTTTTCTTTACATAATAAAGAAACAAGCCTGTTTATATCCCTTAAATGGCGATAAAAACAGGCCCGCTGATAGTCTTAATGGTTAGTAATTTTAATTTCTAAAATGAATATCCCAGTGACAGCCCGATATATATCTGTTCACTTTCTATTTCTTCATCCGTAGTCCATACCCATTGGCCATCTACAAAATTGTCCTGCTCGCCTTCGGTATTGATCTTCATATAGCTGAGATCCAGCATCATAAAAAAGTGCTTCATGAAATTATACTTGCCCTGCAAAGAGGCCAGATACGCATTTCCGTCACATTCACCTTCGGCAAAGATTGGTCCCGGGTCTCTTCGCAGGAGATGCCCATCATCATCTTCGGCCTGTACATACGGAGAGTATCCCAGACTCAACAACATATTAAAGTTTTTAAAGGTTGCATCCGCAGAAAGTTCAACGTAGGGAATATCATACTTAATTTCATAGGTTAAGCCTAACCCGCTAATATAGTCATGGCCCAGGTCCAAACCATAGTAGGAATCCGAAGGATACCACTGATCAATATTTTTAATATCATAGTCGAAATTATCCCTGATGTATCCCAGCCCCACAGCAATTGACCACGTCGGCTTAACAACCAGACGGTACCTCAGGTTGGCTTCCAGAATCAATGCGTCCAGTTCGGCATCGCTCTCTGAATAAACATCGAGGGTATCAATTTCCGCTCCTTCCAATCCTTCCAGCCAGTAATATCCCCAATCCGAATCTTTCATTTTACCTGCATCTTCAGTAATACTTTTCTTCACCCCTGCAGTAAATTCAAAGCTATCTGAGAAAACCAGTTTGAAGTCTGCACATGCCATATACACATTGATCGGAAACTCAAGTTCGCTTATGGGAAAATGCACCTCGCCGCTTTCACCACCCGCAATGCTTATATCACCACCGATTTGATAGGTGGTGTCTCCGCTTAGTCTTCCTGCGCCTAATGAAAAATCAACCTGCAGGCCCTGGGCATATGAAGCAATACTGAAACCCACCATCAGTAATGCAACCATCAAAATTATAAACCCTTTTTTCATGACTACCCTCTTTTTGAAAATATTTGTGGTTTTGTAATCTACGTATTTCTCACAAAACAAATATCAGATCGGAAAGTTTCTCATAAATCTTAATTTAATCTCGAAAATATAACATGGAATATATCCGGAAAATCAATTTGTTATATCTGATATTGCATTGCATGTATTGCATAACAACTATTGCTAATGCCTATATCATTTTAAATCCGTTAAGACTGCAGGTTGAAAACCCAGTCCTGTTGGACGTTTTACAGGCAGAATGGGGCACTCATATTTGAATGCCCCGTCCTCATTCGATTTACCGGCCAAATCTACAATTTTATTTTTTCAATAGCTGCTTTTACTGATCTCACGATCTGGTCAACCTGGTCCCTGGTGATACACAATGCCGGCGCAAAATTCATAATAGTGTTATTGCCGGGTAAAGAAGTGTTGGTTCTACCTACGAGCACACCCTCGGCAGTTACCGCGTTCATGATTTCGGCCATGGTTTTTTCCGTTATGGGCTGTTTTGATTTCTGATCACGGACAAATTCGATCCCGCAGAATAAACCCATTCCGCGAACATCACCCACAATCGGCATATCTTTGAGTTCTTTCAGTCTTTCCAGCAGGTATTCACCCATGATCCGGCTATTTTCAACCAGGCCTTCTTCCTCAACAATGCGGATGGTCTCAAGTGCAGCAGCCATAGGTCCGGCACATCCGCCGAAGGTACTGATATCACGAAAATACGAGAGCCTTTCATCCGAGTTGTTGGGATCATTCAAAAATATATCAAAAAGTTCCTGTTTCACCACTGTAGCTGAAAGAGGTTCATACGAGCTTGCCAGTCCCTTGGCCATGGTTACGATATCCGGTTCGCAATCGTAGTGCTGGTAGCCCCAGAATTTTCCGGTTCGACCGAATCCGCACACCACTTCGTCAAAAATCAAAGCTACTCCATATTTGCGGCAAATTTCCTGTAATATTGGATAATACTCAACTACCGGAGGGATAATTCCGCCGCCTGCCGTAATAGTCTCGACAATGATACCGCCTATTTTATCCGGTCCTTCTTGCTCAATGATGTCTGCAACGCAGGCAGCACAATCGATATTGCATGCCGGGTAGGTTTTATTGAATGGACAGCGATAGCACAGGGCATGGGGAAATTCTACAAAACCATCACACAAAGGACCATAATCAACTTTTCTTTCATTCTGCCCGGTAGCACTCAATGCGCCAAAAGTTGTTCCATGGTAATCCCGGTCGCGGTAAAGGATTTTATATTTACCGGACAGGTCCGGATTAATGTGGGAGGCCTGGCGGATGATTTTAAAAGCCTTTTCATTCGCTTCTGATCCGCTGTTTGAGAAAAACACCTTGCCCATCCGGGGCATAAGTTCAATTAGTTTTTTGGATAACTTGATTGCCGGAACATTACCAACGCCACCGGCATAGTACGGCATCTTCTTTAGCTGATTGCAGACAGCCTGGGCAATACTGTCCCTGCCGTAACCGGCAATTACACTCCACACACCACCCGAGCAGGCGTCGAGATATTCACGGCCGCGAATGTCCCTGACTATTAATCCTTTGCCTTCAACGATGATCATCTGTTCTTTGTTGAGTCCTGGTGTATGGGATTTAATATGATGCCACAAATAATCGCGGTCTGCCTGAACTATTTCATCGACGTCGTAGCTCAACAGGTCATCAATTGTATTCATTCCAGCGTCTTTCCCCCTCTCTATTTTTCTTTGCGGAATCTATCAAAGGCGTTCAGTGCTTTTGCAGCGACTCTTATAATCAAAGGATCCTGCTGTGCATCGGACGTGGAAAAGGGCAATTTCCCGTCCGGTCCATACATGTCCTGCATCATTTTCATTACCTCGTTTTTTATCATACCTCTCAAAGGAATATTCGCAATCATTCCGTACATGGCGGCATTTCC
>JAFGIF010000087.1 GCA_016929755.1 Deltaproteobacteria bacterium
ACCGGCTTTTGATCGACAAATTTTCCGCATCATCCGATGTCTATCAATATCACCCGCTGTTTCGCGAATTCCTGATTTCACGCGCCCGGAGTATCCTCGGTCCCGAGGAAATCAATGCAATTATGGAAACAGCCGGCCATCTGCTGGTAGAGGCCGGCTATATCGAGGATGCAGTCGATCTGTATACCCAAGCCGAACAATTGCCTTCACTTGCAGGGCTCATTCATCGATACGCAGTCGAATTGCTGCAACAAGGCCGCTTCAGAACCCTTGAGCACTGGATTGAAAGGCTTCCCGCCGATGCCCTGAATGATCTGCCCTGGATGTCGTTCTGGCTGGGAATGAGCCGCCTGCATGCATTCCCGGCCAAAGCCAGAACTGTATTTGAAGCTGCATTTACGGCATTCAATGCACAAGGTGACATATCCGGGACATATCTTTCGTACTCCGGCATCATCGAGAGTTTCCTGTACGAGTGGAATGATTTCACGCTGCTCGACCCCTGGATAGTATGGTTTGAAGAGCATCACCAGGATGACCAGATATATCCTTCGCCTGCAATCGAGGCGCGCATCACGGTCAGCATGATGTGCGCCCTGATGTTCAGGCAACCGGATCGAGCGGATATTAACCAGTGGGTGGAACGAGCTCTTACACTTTCGCGCAAACACGGTGACATCAGGCTGTGCATCGAGGCCTGGGACTGGGCTGTCACCTACTACTGCTGGCTGGGCAACTTTGCCAGGGCGGATATTATCAAGCAGGAAACCAGCCATGCCATGCAGGCCTATCAGCAGGACCCGGCTGTCATGCTCCACCTGAAATGGCTGGATATCGCCATGAATATTTTCACCAGCATACCTGACGATTCTGTTCTTGAACAGATACACGAAGCGCTTAGTACCGGGGAAAAGACCGGCATCCATATCTGGGACCAGATGTTCCTTACCAATGGGATCTATGCCGCTTTGATGCTTGGAAACCTGCCAGAGGCAAAAAAATTTATCGAGAAACTCGAGTCACAACTTGATCCTGCCCGTTATCACGGAAATTCTTTGTATCATATGGGCCTTGTAATTTATTACATGCTTTCAGGCGAGATGGTTCGGGCACTAGAACATGCACGCAGGGCATACTCGATTACCGAAGAGACCGGCTATATATTTCCCCATATCATCTGCAAATTCGCGCTGGCCCAGGTACTTGTCGAGATTGAAGAATTCCGGCAGGCGCAAAAAGAGCTCGACGAGGTCTATGAAACGTCCCTTCGCACGCACTCGTCCATCCTTGAGTTCATGAGCCTGCTCGCCCGATCACGCCTGGCTTTCAGGCAGGGCATGCCGGAAAAAGGGTTTGAATTTTTGCAGGATTCCATTACCATCGGCCGGAAACACAGTTTCCGCACTATGATATGGTGGTGGCAGCCGTCCATGATGTCCGACCTCCTGAAAATGGCGCTTGCGGCAGGCATTGAGATAGACTATGTCCGGGAAATGATCCGGGCCTATAAGGTCGTACCGGATCCAAATGCATATACGAGCAAAGACTGGCCCTGGGTATTTGCCATCAAGACATTGGGCGGATTCGAGATCCGCAAAAATGATCAAGTGCTGATCTTCAACGGCAAGGCACACAAGAAACCCTTTGAACTCTTGAAGATACTCATTGCATTCGGCAGCCGCGGGGTTCCTGTCGATAAGATTACGGATGAACTCTGGCCGGAAGCCGACGGGGATATGGCCCACAGTGCGTTGACCACCACGTTGAACCGGCTGCGCACTATTCTGGAGTGCAAAAAAATTATCGAGCACAGAGATGGCAGGCTGTCATTGAATATGCAGATCTGCCACGTAGACTCAAAGGCCTTTACCGGATTGCTCGAAAAAGCCCGAAGTGTGCTGGAAAAGGGTGATCAGGCAGAGGCGTCAGTCTTTATGGAGACGGCGCTGAAATTATACCACGGCCACTTTCTGGAAGAAGACAATCACAGCAAATGGACAATATCGTCCCGCGAGCAATTGAAGGACCGTTTTATTGATACTGCAATCACGTTGGGGCGATATCTTGAAAAACAGAAGGAGTATGAAAGAGCGATTTCCTGGTACAGGAGAGGCACCAAGATTGACCCCACGAACGAGTGCTTCTATCAAAACAGGATGGTCTGCCACCATAATATGGGTCAGTATCCCGAGGTGGAAAAAACATATCTGCTATGCAGGAATATGCTGGAAAATTTACTGGGGGTTTACCCTTCACAAAAAACAATGCAGGTCTATGAGAACATCAGAAAATCTCAATCAACCCCAAATAATCCCAATACGTAATTACCAATATTGAAAAATCGTGAAACTACATCTGTGTTGACATTCATACTACAGTGAATTATTTCTTTATTGAATAAAGCAAATCAGAAATTAACAGGATCTTACGACTATTCAAGGAAGGTTTGAAATGGCTGACATGCTGAAAAGTCTTTTGCAGGAACCGTTTGTGTGGGGTCTTCTCATCGGAATTGCCGTTGCAATATTCCTCTGGATCAGAGGAATTATCAAGCAGGCAGGCCAGAAAAGAGAGATCAAGAAACTCAAGGGAAGTCTGTATACCAAGATGGAAATAGATGCAAAGGGCCACAAAACCAGAGAAGACGAACTGGAAAAACTGCGCAAGCAAAACGAAAACCTTCGAATTACGGTCAAATCGCTCCAGCAAAAACCTAATCGGGCCGAAATCAGGCAGTTGCATGTCTTCGACAAGGCCATTCATGCCATGCTGGCCAGGGCGCCGGGCTTTGCCGCCACATGGGAGATGGTGCTCAAGGAGGCCGAAGATGAGATTGAAAAATCCGAGACTGGGATTACCGCCTTTATGAGAAAGGTTTTCGTGCCCCAGAGAAAACTTCCATCAGAAGAAGATGAGACAAAACTCATCGACTACGAAGTAGAAGACAAAGACACTTAGGAGAAGTGTTTCATATTTCATAAATGATTGTTCATGCGAAGTGTTTTTCAAAAAGACTCAGGGAATGGAGTATATTTCAAACCCGGACCCAACCGTAAACTTCTGACATCGAAACCATAACCATATGACAAGATTACTTTTTGCTTGCAAAAAGCACAATATCAACAATTTGAATTGAAAATCCACAGACTGATCATTATATTAATGCAAAACAAAACAGGAAAACGGCCATCTGTTACAAGATATACGCTGATTGAAGGACTTTTATGAAAATTATAGATTTACTTGTAAAAATTTTTATAGATCCGGCAACAAAAGAAATGATGAGCCGTGAAGGCAAACATGTAACCGGATTCAGCGGGATTAAAAACGCTTTCGCAGGACACTTCACCACATTCAGATTATACAATCCATTCGGTCTGGCGGCTGCAGTTGTATTCATCACAACAATCTTCAGGCCCTGGTGGTTCTCCAGTGTTTATGAAGATGCCTACCGTATATACGCCTATCCGTTCATCCTCAGGCATAACCTGCCTCCGGAAGGATTCAGCTATGTAATCGAAACTCCGCTAATCGGTGTAATCGCATTGCTGATATTGCTTTTCGGCTATCTGTTTCTGGCTTTCTGGGGCAGCACCATGGCCGGAAAAAAAGGCCGGCTTTTTCTCATTGTTACCGGAATATTCATGCTGCTTTACACCCTGGGATTCTATGGATCACTTTTATTTGCAACGCATCTCGTTGATATACCGGTCGCAGGCCAGGGGGTTGTACGCTACACTGTACCTGTCGATGTATATATGACGTTTTTAAAACCGTACTATGTTGCCATCGGCGCCGGCATCGCATGCCTTATATCGCCACTGTTTCACGGCCTGATCACCATACCCCTGTACCGGAGGAAAACCTTTGCCGACCAAGCATGAATATCGGGATCTTTTTGAACGGAATTACGGTGTCTTTTCCGACAAAGAGCAGGAGCGCATCCGCAAATCCGGTGTTATGATAATCGGCTGTGGCGGAGTCGGCGCTACAGTAGCCATTATCCTGGCCAGATCCGGAGTGAGCAGGTTTATCCTGATCGAATTCGACGACTACAGCCTCACTAACATGAACAGGCAGATTGCCTGTTTCAGGCATACCCTCGGCCGCAACAAGGCCGAGGTTATTGCCGAACAGATCAAGGGCATCAACCCTGAAGCCGAAATACAACTTTACACCCGCAAACTCAGCCATGTCGAGATTGCCGAATTGATTCCAAGGGCGGATATAATATTCCCGGCTGCTGATGACCTGGCATTCAGTCTTATTGTATTTCGAGATGCGCAGA
>JAFGIF010000088.1 GCA_016929755.1 Deltaproteobacteria bacterium
CAATTCAAAATATAGAAACATGATGTTGGAAAGACTATGGGCAAGATACGTTTGTTATCTCAGGAACTAATTGATCAGATTGCCGCCGGTGAAGTAATTGAGCGACCGGCCTCGGTTGTCAAGGAACTCGTAGAAAATGCTATTGATGCCCACTCCCAGAGTATTACGGTCGAAGTTGAAGGCAGTGGAATAGACCTCATCCGGGTCGTTGATGATGGCATCGGAATGGAGGTTTCCGATTGTGAGATTGCCATTTTGAGGCATGCCACAAGCAAAATATCCAAGACAAGCGATCTGTTCGCGATCGGCACACTGGGGTTTCGAGGTGAAGCTCTGCCAAGCATAGCTTCAGTCAGCAAGATCAGCATCTCAACTCGAACCGCTTCTTCTGACCACGGATGGATAATATCTCTGGAAGCTGGAAAAGTTATCAACAAAGAGCCAAAAGGAATGCCCGACGGTACCATTATTACGGTGAAAGATCTCTTCTATAATACACCTGTCAGAAAGAAATTCCTGAAAACAGCTGCTACCGAGCAGCGACATATTCTCGAAGTGGTTTCTCGATATGCCATGGCATATCCTTCAATCCGCTTTCAACTCAAGGCAAATGAGAGGAACTTGATTGACCTGCCCCAGGCTTCATCCGGGAAAGACCGCGTACATGCACTGCTTGGTAAGAGTTTTCAGAACAAACTTAAACCATTTTCCTGTGTGAGGCCAGGGCTGACAATTAATGGATTTCTGGCTTCACCGGAAATGAGCAGACCAAGCAGGGCCGGAATCTACACTTTCGTAAACAAAAGGTCTGTCAGGGATGCCATTCTGAGTGCTTCGATTATCGAGGGATTTCGTGGAATGCTTATGACAAAACGGTTCCCGGTAGCCATTCTATATGTGGAAATTGATCCTCTAGATGTGGATGTCAACGTGCATCCAACCAAGGCAGAGGTCAAATTTACCAATCCGTCGGCGGTATTCGGCATAATTGCAAACACAATCAAACAGCATTTGGACAAAGAGATTTCAAGTAAAATTGATATTCCTGATAAAAAAATGTCATATGAAGTACGCGAATACAAAACTCCCGGCTATGCGATTAAACCGGATGCTTTTAAACCAAAGGCTCCTTTGAGGCAGGAAACCCTCTTGCAGCCTGCGACTGGATTTTATACCAGCAAGGCCCCGATCGGAACCCTGCATTCAACCTACATTCTTTTAGAAGATGATCAGTCTCTATTTATACTGGACCAACATGCAGCCCATGAACGCGTAAATTTTGAGAAACTAAAACGTTTGTATGAATCGGAGAAGAGCCAATCCCAATTGCTAATGAATCCCATTATCATTGAGCTCAGTCGAACCGAGTATCTTGCCTATGAAGAAATAGAAGAACATATCAATAAAACAGGCGTAGAGGTAAGCCCCTTCGGGGAGCGCGAAATTGCTGTTAGATCAGTACCCGAGATACTTAAGAACAGTGATATCAAGCTGGTTATCCTTGATTTGATTCATGCTGTAGTTCAAGGTTTGTTTAAAAAAAGCTGCCACGCAGATGATATACTGGCTTCGATTGCCTGCCACAAAAGTGTAAGATCCGGCAAAAACCTAGCTATACGGGAAATAGAGGGCCTGCTCAAGGACCTTGACAGATTGGGTTCACCTGAAACCTGCCCACACGGCCGCCCTTTGTATAAAAAAATCGGATTGGATGAAATAGAACGGTGGATAGGCAGACGCCCCTGATCATTATTACCGGCCCGACCTGCTCTGGAAAGACCAGATTGGTTTTTGGCTTGGCGAAAAAGTATCCCTTGGAGGTTATCTCTGCAGATTCCATGCAGGTTTATCGCTATATGGATATCGCCACGGCCAAACCGTCGCAGGACGAGTGCAATGTGCTGCCGCATCATCTGATCGATGTGGTGAACCCGGATGAGGAATTTAATGCAGGTATGTTTGTCAGCATGGCTCAGCAGAAGATCGCTGAAATTCGCTCACGCAAGAAATTACCTGTTGTGGTAGGGGGTACCGGTCTTTATATCAAATCACTGGTATATGGCTTATCGCCGGCACCTGAGCGATCCAATAAACATAGGGCTGCATTAAAAATGGTCGCTCAAAGGCACGGGTTTGCATATCTATGGAATATTTTGAAAAGACTCGACCCTGATTCCGCGAATAAAATCAATGCAGCAGACGCGCCCAGGATCATTCGCTATCTTGAAATCATATTTCTGACAGGGCGTAGCGCCAGCAGCTTTCATAAAAGCCATGGCTTTGTGCATCCTGTTATTTCGACAAAGACGCTCTGTCTTATGCCGGACAGAGAGCAGTTGTATACGCAAATCAATCAACGGGTAGAACGCATGATTGAACATGGTCTGGTCGAAGAAACGCAGAAACTCCTGCAGATGGGCTATCATCAGAGCTTGCGATCGATGCAGACTCTTGCGTATCGCCATGTTGTTGATTACCTAACCCAAAAGCTGTCATTGGAAGAAACCATTTCCATTATTCAGCGGGATACCAGGCGCTATGCTAAACGGCAGATCACCTGGTTTGCCCGGATGTATTCAGAAGAGGCCATACCTGATTCAGGTGATGCAGGGGCTCTTTTGAAATCCTGGGTTGATGGTATTTTAAGCGAATAAACCAGTTTTGCAAAATATCGAGTATGTGTTAAGAGATTTTTCGTGAGCTATAACACCAGGCGTTATTTTGAAAAGCGGATCCGGAAGAAAGTTGGTTCTGCATTACATGATTACAGCATGATAACCTCGCAAGACAAGGTTATGGTGGCTATATCAGGAGGAAAAGATTCAATTGTATTATTACAGGTCTTATGCGATTTGAGGAAGGCTGCCCCTGTTCAGTTCGATATAATTCCTGTGCATATAAGAACCGGATTTGAAAAGGATTTTGAAAAGGTCGCAATTTGGATTCAAAACGAACTGCACTTGGAGGTCATGCAGATAGATTCTCATATTTCCAATATCTTACAAAAAGTATCTGATCCTGAAAAGAGCACATGTGCCCTTTGTTCACGACTTCGCAGGGGTGTTCTCTATGGACTGGCACCCAGGCTCAGTGCGTCTTCGATCGCACTTGGTCATCATATGGATGATATTATAGAGACATTTCTGCTCAGGTGCTTTTTCACCGGTCAAATAGGCGCTATGGCCCCTTCAAGGGTCTCAAACGACGGTAAAAACAGGGTCATTCGGCCCATGGCTTATTGCACGAACGATCTTGTCGAAAACTATTTTCATTATTTGGATATCGAGCCGGTAGAAACACTGTGTCCCTTGCGTAATGACAGTAAGCGTGAGCTGGTCAGAGCCTATCTGTCCGAATTTGAAAGGCAGATCCCAACCGTGAAATACTCCATCTTTGCTGCCCTTGGTAATATAGATACCAAAAGCATGTGTTTGAAGGAGGGAATTTATGCGTATCATGATTGATCCTGCAAAGCCAAAACCCAGGGTGGTCTCCCGGCTGGTGGACATTCTCAATTCGGGTGGAATAATCGTGTATCCAACCGATACTGTCTATGGGTTGGGCTGTAGTATTTCAAACAAAAAAGGCATTGAAAAAATCCAGGCTATTAAAAGATCTAATAAACCGATGAGTATCATGTTTGCTGATTTAAAGACGATCAGTGAATACGCTAAAATAAGTAACGAAGCCTTTCGATTACTGCGAAGCCTTTTGCCGGGCCCCTATACCATTATTCTGCCTGCGACAAGACTCGTTCCGCGCTTGTTGCAATCCAAGCGGAAATCCGTGGGCATCCGGATCCCTGATCACTGGTTTTGCCAGGCCGTTGTATCGCAACTAGAAGAACCGATTATTACTACCAGCGTTCCCATGTCAAATAACCGGTTGCATATTGATCCGCTTGAAATTGAAGCTGATTTCGGCCATGTGGTAGATGCTGTCATCGACAGTGGCATTCTGCCGGATGTCCCTTCTACGGTTATCTCGTTAGAAACAGACCAGGTAGAAGTTATTCGTGAGGGGCTTGGTCCTCTTGATTTTATGGAGTAGATAAAAATACTATGAAAAAAATGTTGATCAACGCCATCCATCCTGAAGAAATCAGAGTCGCTGTGGTTGAAGATGGCCTATTGAAAGAACTCTACGTAGAAAGCTCTTTGAAAGAACAGCTCAGAGGCAATATCTACAAAGGGCGCATCGGCAGGGTGGAACCCAGTCTGCATGCAGTTTTCGTTGATTTCGGCAGAGAAAAAAATGGTTTCTTACCCATGCATGACGTTAATCCCGCATTAATTCCAAATTTTGACAACAGCAAGACAATTCTCAAGTCCCTGCACCGGGGCATGGAAATTCCGGTACAAGTCAACCGTGAAGAGAAGGCCGACAAAGGGGCTTTGCTCACTATGAATCTTTCACTGCCTGGAAGATATATGGTCCTCTTGCCGCAACACAATCTGGCCGGAATATCGCGCAAAATTGAAGACGAGACACAGCGGACAAGACTCAAAGAAATCATCAAACAGCTCAATGTTCCCGTCGACATGGGGCTTATTGTCAGAACTGCGGGAATGGATAAAAAAAAGACTGAATTGTCAAAAGATATCAATTACCTGCAAAGACTCTGGAAAAGCATTGACTCGGATTTTGCCAAGGCCCCCTGCCCCGGCATGCTCTACCGCGAAGGCGACATAATTATCCGCTCTATCAGAGATTATTTTACGACCGATATATCGGAAATCCTGGTCGATGATGAGGATACCTATAAAAGGGCGTCACTGTTTCTTAAAAGTGTTATTCCCAGGCAAAGAAAATTGATCAAACAGTACAAAGATTCAAAGTCTCTGTTCACAAAATATGATCTCGAAAATCAGATAGCAGGCATCTACAATAAGACGATTCGCCTGAAATCCGGCGGCAATATCGTTATTGAGTCAACCGAGGCCATGGTTACCATTGATGTCAATTCAGCAAAATCGACGATGAGTAAGGACATTGAAAATACTGCGCTTTCGACAAATCTCGAGGCCGCCTCTGAAATTGCCAGGCAATTGATATTACGGGATCTGGGTGGTCTGATCGTGATAGATTTCATTGACATGCGCCCACGTGAGCATAACCGCCAGGTGGAAAAAGCACTCAGGGTCGGGTTAAAACATGACCGGGCCCATATTGTATTCGGAAGAATATCTCAGTTCGGTCTTCTGGAGATGTCGAGAGAAAGACTCTCTCCTCCGCTTCTCGAAAAAAGCCATGTGCCCTGTGCCATCTGTGAAGGGACCGGCCTATTGCGATCCGTAGAATCATCGGCATTCATGGCCCTGCGGGATATCAATCTCAGCCTGAACCGCAACAAGTCTTCAAAAATCAAGGTTGGGCTGCCTGAGGATGTGGCCATTTATATTCTGAACCGGCAAAGAAAACACCTGATGCTGCTCGAAAGCAAATTCTCAACCGAAATATCCATTTATACAGTCCAGGAACTCAAGCGGGGTCAGGTAAAAATAGAGCCGATCGGGAATGAATAGGCGCACTGGCCCTGTCCAAACTTGATTTTTGGGTGACCGGCTGCTTCAACCCTCTGTCAGCGTTGGTTATGCTCTCTTGATGATTTTACCGGCCAGTACATTGTCCATGAATTCACCTTCATGCAGTACGAATCGGCCGTTGATCATAACCGTATCGATTCCGGTCGGATACACTCGCGGTTCAAAAAAGGTGGCCCCACTGCTGAGCTTGTCCGGATCGAATATAACAATATCGGCATGGTTGCCTTGCGCCAGAATTCCTCGTCCTTTGATTCGCATGACCTCGGCCGGCAGTGACGTGCACTTGCGGATCGCTTCTTCAAGTGTAAGCAGCCGGTCTTTTTTGACGAAAATTTCGATGAATCGCACAAAACAATCGTAGAAGACATGTGACGGGCGTCCAAAGGGCAGCAGCACCGTGTCAGTGGCCGGCATGGAAAGAGGATGGATGAAGCCGTTCCTCATTGACCGAAAGGCCAGGGGATCATCCGGACTCAACGGTGTGTGGAAAACCAATACCTTGCCGTCTTCCTCGATAAGCAGATCGCATAAGGCATCCATGGCGGTCTTGCCCTGAGAATTTCCGATTTCCGGGAAGGTTTTACCCTCCATCCAGCGGTTGGTGTCCCGGGTAACGGCCATCACCCGCAGTCCACCCCATCCGGTGATCTTGATATAGTTGAACGACCAGGTAGCGCGGTCATTATGCGGCCAGACAGGCTCGACATTTTCGATATCGTGCAGCACCTGTCTTCTGAACTGGAGGTTTTTAAGTCGTTCAAGAGCCTCGGTCTTGGAACCCTCCACCACATAGGGCGGCAGAAAGGCGAACAATGTAGTAAATCCCTGGGCAGTGGGAACCAAATCAAAATGAACATCCAGTCCCTGGTCCCTGGCTTTGTCAATCCGTTCCAGCTTGGAATCTAGGCCCTTCTCGATCGGGATGGGGATATTCAGTCGGTTGTACACAAAGGAGGCAACCTGCAACAGCTTCTGTACGGCAACGGTATATCCCTTGGAATAAGGCTGCCAGTAGAGATGCGAAATTTCAAGGCGCACCCCCCCTCGCCTGCCGATCTCGAATACTTCATCCAGGGCATTATCGAGGGTGTGAGCATAACTGCGCATGTGTGATGTGAAAATACCATCATACTTTTCCAATACCCGGGCCAGACCGAGCAATTCATCGGTATCGCTTTGCAGGCCTGGAAAATACTGCA
>JAFGIF010000089.1 GCA_016929755.1 Deltaproteobacteria bacterium
ACCAGCCAGATCATGAACATGATGATTCAGCATGAGTATTACGATGAAGTGCTGAATCAGTCGTATGACCGCCGCAAAATGGAACGCGATGCAATGAGCCCGGACGAGAGCGAGCGCTGCTTTACCGATGAGGATATGTGGAGGGTTCATGAAGAAAAAGCCGCTGAATAGTCCTCTCGTTTCACAATGGGAGAGCCTGGTGTAAAGGGTTCTCCCCTCAAAAGTTGTTTTCCGGAATCATGTTACAACCACCCCGGCATTGATTGAGCCGTCCACATCACTTTCTGATACAACCTGTTTTCCGTTGATAAAAACAGCTGCAATACCGCTGGGTGTTTTATCGGTTTCGGTAACTGTATTGTTGTCCCGAATCGAGTTGTAGTCAAAGACCGTGATATCTGCGGCCAGGCCTTTTTGAAGAATTCCGCGATCATTGATCTTAAAGCGCTGTCTGGAACTGCCCGAGCATTTATAAACGGCATCTTCCAGGCTGATCAGGTTTTTATCGCGAATCCACTGAAAAAAGCGCGGAAAGTTGCCGTAACAGGCCGGATTCTGGACGCCCTGGGAAGCGGGTGAGGCATCGGTCATGAACAGCGAGGCTGGATGACGGATGAGGGCTTCCACTATTTCAGGATTACTGTACTTATGGTTGAGAACTCTGGCCACACCACCACTTCTGCGTGCGAAATCCACGAAATTTTCAAAACCCGATATGCCGCGCGCTTTGGCTATATCTGACAGGAACATGCCGTTGAACTGATTCAACTCGTCATGTTTAGCATAGGTTATTTGGATATCCTCGAACCCAAAACCAAGCAGGCGCAGGATCAGGGCGGCCTCGATCCGCAGTTTGCGCATGGCCGATTTGTCTTCGTAGACACCGGGCACACGAGCTAAAAACCATTCGGGCATGAATACGTTAATAATGGATGTGCCGCAGTGATAGGAATAGGTATCGAATTTGACATCGACTCCCTGCTTGATTGCCTCGTCGATCATTGAAAGGGCCTGTTCATAGTTTTTCCATGTTCGGGAACCGACAAAGATCAGGTGCGAAATTTGAAGCCTGACACCGGTCTGTCGGGCGATGTCGAGCATATCCCGGATTGCAAGCAGGTTGTGAGGAGTCCCGAATACTTTGAGCGGGTAGGTGCCGGAAAGTGACGAATAGGCCTTGAGGTGGACCGTGAGAATCTTATCTTTCTTCTTGACCAGTTCGGCAATCTGACTGATTTCATCCAGGCTGGCAAAGACGCCCGGTTCGTATTGCAGGCCGAAGGAAACGCCGCAGGCACCCTGGTCCATAGCCTCTTCCAGGAGATACAACATTTCCTTCATCTCGTCGCTGTTCAGTGGGGTGGCGTCGAATCCGCGTATCGAGGTTCTGGTCATGCCGTGTCCTGCCAGGTTTAACAGGTTATGGCTCATGCCGTTTTTGTGCAGGTGCGAAAAGTATTCCTCCATGGTATTCCACTTGAGTTCGAACAGACCTCCGGTGCGGACCTCAAGCATATCACGGTATGAGCTGTCCTTTTTGAATGCAGCAACACCATAGCCGCAGTTTCCGGCAACAAAGGTGGTGATTCCCTGGGCTGTAAATGGCGTTTTCAGCTCAGAGCATCCATTTATCGGCAGATACCAGTCCATGTGCGAATGCATATCGATAAAACCGGGGGAAATGACCTTGTTAGTACAGTCCAGTTCCCGGGCCTCGGTCCGGATATCACCGCGGCTGATCTCTTTAATAATGCTTTCTTCTATCAATAGATTCCCGAGATAGGCTTTTTTGCCGGTACCGTCGGTTATCAGGCCGTTTCTCAAAATAATTCTTTCCGGGGTGCGTACCACAACCCGGCCTGGTTTGATGGTGCCGGAAGCTGCTCCGGCGGCACTGGACGAAATCAACGGCAGGGCAAGAAAAGCCCCCCCGGCTTTACCCATAAGTTTTAGAAAATCCCTGCGGGAAGGATTCATGCCGGATAACGACCTGTAATTACGACTATCTTTCGAATGCATACAAGCACCTCTTTTGAAATTTAATTGAGAAATACTTTAGAATAAAAAATAATGCTGAAGGGCAGTTGAAGCAATAGGGCTGAAAGTATGAATCTCCTCCCGGGTTGTTTGTTCAACCCGGGAAGAGATATATTAGGGGTGGATCTATAAAAGGGTCTTGGTTATGTTGTTTCAAGCAGTGATTTGCTGACTTCGATCTCCATGGTGAGCAATCCCTGGGAAAGGGTTTTTCCCTGGTTGTCCACCAATAGCGAGACGGTTCCTCCTCCGTCAAGGGCGCCTTCCAGGATGAAATTGAGGGCGTGAATGTTATCCAACCGGTAGCGTTTCACCGGCCCTTTGACATTTGATCTATAAAAGGAGGCTACCTTCTCGGCTGTAAGCTCACGGACGATTTCTGGATAAAATTCCGGTCTCAAGGCTGCAACTCCGATGTTGCTGTTGTCACCCTTATCGCCCGAGCGGGCATGTGCAATTTTTTTCAGAGGGACCTTGATGCGTTCCTGAGAGCCTGCACTTTGTGGTTCATCACCATCTGGTCGAATCTGGGGTTCGCCGGAAGGGCCGGTATCACAGGGAAAGAATTCCTCGATATCATCAATAACCATGCGGGCCGTCACGCGATCTCTGGGAATCAGGGCCGGCCAGAAACCGTAGGCCGGGGCGATTGATGGTCGACCGCCCATGACGGTCACTCCGGGAGGGCCTGCCAGAATCAATCCTGAGATCTCACGACTCATGGCATTAAGCGGGGCCTTGTCTTGTGCCCTTGCTGCAAAGCGCAGGATGATTTCGTTGGGCTCTATCAATGGAGCTGCAGATTCCCCCCAGCAGGAATTATAACCCACGAAATCCGTTCGTTTCTCAATGAATTCACCTTGTACACGATCCCAGAACATCTCGGCGAATTTGCGTCCCTTTGCTACCACATCCGGGCCGCTTACTACCAGTTGGGCAATAATCTTATAACCTTCATCGTAGGTGGTTGAAACCTTCAAGAATGGTGTCGGTTTCTGCCCTTTTGTCCCCTTTACCAGGACTCTGTCTTGGCCGACATCCTCCAGGGTAAACGAGGTGAAATCGGCCACTACATCCGGGCAGATATAGGTCTGAGGATTACCGATTTCATAAATGATCTGCTCTTTGGCGGTACGGGTGCTTACCAGGCCACCGGTGCCGGGATGCTTGGTAAGTATAAAGGATCCGTCGGCATG
>JAFGIF010000090.1 GCA_016929755.1 Deltaproteobacteria bacterium
GTCTGTCCGGATACGTCGGCAATCATGATCGGTCCGCCCAGGCTCTTCTTGATATCAATGGTGCCGTTGACAATTTTCCAGAAAGCAATTCCGGTCAGTTCGATAATACGATAGCTTTGCCCGAAACCGTAGGAGATTCCCCCTATGACCCCGAAATGTTGTGTGATAATAGTATCTGTGCGGGTTATGCCGATCAGAGCCCTGTCGATTTCTTCTCCGAATATATTTTGTGCTTTAGTGATGACCGGGGAGACAAGGACCGTGAATATAGTGCCTTCTCGCTCTATTTCCATCTCGACTGCTTTACCGGCTCCGACTTCCTGCACAATGAGAGAGATGTCATCCCAGGTTTTTATGGGATTTTTCTCAATGCTAAGGATAGTATCGCCGCTTAAGAGCCCTGCATGGTATGCGGGTGAATCTTCCTGGACATCTGCGACAACCGGCGCAAAGGCCGGGATGCCGATCCAGGCGATAATGGTATAAATGATAATTGCCAGGACCAGGTTGGAAACAGGGCCTGCCGCTACGATAGAGGCTTTGGCTCCCAAACTTTTATTCGTGAATGATTTTTGGGGATCGATAGGTAAGGTATCTTCCTGATCGGGATCTTCCCCCAGCATTTTGACATAGCCGCCCAAAGGAAAGATCGACAGCCTGTATTCTGTCTCACCGATGCGTTTTTTGAGAATAGCCGGCCCGAATCCGAGCGAAAACTTTAACACGCCCACCCTGTTTGCCTTGGCAAGCAGAAAATGTCCCAGTTCATGGAAAAAGATTAAAATTCCAAGCAGGATAATAAATGCCAATACTGTCGTCATCTTATGAATTCCTCCGCTTTATGCCTGGCTTCATGATCAAGGTCCATCACCTCCGGCGCATTGTCGATTTTCCATCCCGACAGGGCGTCCATGGTTTTTTCAACAACTGGGATAATTTGATCAAATCTCAGGCGTCCCTTGAGAAATGCCTGCACCGCCACTTCGTCAGCCGCGTTCATAATGCAGGGCAGGCTCCGGGGTTGTTGCATGGCGTGTCTGGCAAGAGTGATGGACGTAAATTTTTTTGTGTCCGGAGGCAAGAGTTCCAGGACCAGATCGGTTGACAAATCAATGGGCTCGAGGTCCAGGGCAAGGCGCTGAGGCCAGAAAAGGGCATAAGCGATTGCCAGGCGCATGTCAGGATTGCTGAGTTGAGCCTTGATGCTCAGGTCACAAAATTCCACCATGGAATGAATGATGCTTTGAGGATGGATGCATACATCTATTTTATTAATGGGAAGATCGAACAGCCAGGAAGCCTCGATGATTTCCAGTCCCTTGTTCATCATGGTTGCCGAGTCGATTGTGATTCGTTTGCCCATCTCCCACTTGGGGTGGTTGAGGGCTTGTTCAGGCGTGATCCTGGGGAAGTCTTTCCTGGGCGTTTGCCAAAACGGTCCTCCGCTGGCGGTCAGGATAATGCGTCTTACATCGTTGTGTTCTTCCCCGACAAGGCACTGAAAGATGGCGCAGTGCTCTGAATCAACAGGAACGATGCGAGCAGATTGAGCCTCTGCTTCACTTTTTAAAAAAGAGCCCCCGATCACCAGGGATTCTTTGTTTGCCAGAGCCAGCGTTGCTCCGTGTCGTACGGTTTCCAGTGAGGGCAGAAACCCGGCGGCACCAGAGATGCCGTTAACTACGATATCGGGCTGAGTTTGTCTGATAAGCTCTGTCGCACAATTCTCACCATATATAATGTCATCTAATGATGTGCGCTTTTCATAAGGGCGAACGAGTGCCAACCGTTTGACATTGAATTCGCGGGCCTGTTTCAGGAGGATATCTTGATTGGAATGAGCAGCCAGCCCTGCGATGGAGAACTTGTCAGGGTGCATACGAATCACATCGAGTGCAGATGTTCCGATCGAGCCGGTTGAACCCAGAATTACTATTTGTTTCATTCAGCCTATAACCTGTATAACCAGATAGAGAACAACCCCCACAGGAATGATGCCGTCCAGGCGGTCCAGCATTCCTCCGTGTCCGGGTATGAGGCTGCCCATGTCTTTGACTTTGAATTCACGCTTGAACATGGATGCACTCAGGTCTCCGATAAGACCCAGAATAGTTATGCTGCCGGCTAGTACACCTATCAGCCAGAGTGGATAGTCTGCTTTCGCTGTAACCACGGCGTTGTAGATAAAAACATACGCAATGCCGGCAACGATGCTTGTGAGTAATCCTCCGAATAGGCCTTCCCATGTTTTTTTCGGGCTCAACCTCTTGGAAAGATGGTGCTTCCCGAGAGATTTCCCGAAATAATATGCGCCTGCATCCGAGATAAATGTACTCAATAGACCGAATATCATCCAGAATCTGCCATCGACTCCGTTGCGGATAAGGAGCCAGAAGCTGATCAGCATCACCGGGTAGATAAATCCTAAAAAGGCGAAGCCTAAGTCCATGGCAGTGGCTTTGCTCTTTTCGAAAAGGAACAGATGAATGGTGATTATTATCAGGGATGCTACGGCAATCGAATAAAACGCCAGGGTGAGTTCATGAAAATATATTAACCAGATGAATGGGATAGTCCAGATCATCACAATCCAGCCCAGGATTTTTGCCTGGGGGCCCAGACATACCCGGAAGAGTTCATACGGACAAAAAATGAAGGCAATGTGTGCCACCATAAAGAATGCCCACGGCGGACCGAATATTGCCGGCAGTGCCAGAAAGATGATCAGAACAAGTGCGCTGAGAATTCGTTTCATTTTTTAAAACAGTTCCTTAATCTGGTCACTTGTCATTCCAAAACGACGCTCTCTGGTCGAAAACCAGGCGATAGCATCATCAAGTGCCTTTTCGTCAAAGTCGGGCCAGAGTATGTCACAGAAGTACATTTCAGTGTATGCCATTTGCCACAACAAAAAATTGCTGATGCGTTTTTCCCCTCCGGTGCGGACCAAAAGATCGGGATCGGGCATAAATGCGGTATCTAGATAACTTTTAATAACGTCTTCGGTAATGTCTTCAGGGGACAGCCCGGTTTGAGCGATTTTTTTTGCCACTCGGATTATTTCATCCCTGCCGCCGTAGTTCATTGCGATTGCCAGATGCAACTCGCTGTTGCGGGATGTTTTTTCACATGTCATTAAGATTTTGTCCTGCAGGGTAGAGGAAAATTTTGAAATATCTCCAATAATATGGATACAAACACCGCTGTCCTTCAGTTTATGAACCTCATCATCAATGAAATGTTCCAGCAAACGGAAGAGTCCGTCTATCTCTTCCTTGGGCCTGTTCCAGTTTTCAGTAGAAAACGCGTACAGGGTAAGGTACTCGACACCCTTGCTTTTAGCTGCTTCCACGATCCTGCGGGTAATCTGCGCAGCGGCTTCATGCCCTTTGATTCGCGGGAGGCCTCGTTTTGTTGCCCATCTTCCATTGCCGTCCATAATGATAGCAATGTGATGAATTGATTTTTGCATAGTAATGTGTGTTAACACAGGGGTATACAGTGGTCAACAAGCAGCTTTTAAAGGCCGCTGAATCCTTTGAAAAAGAGAATATTAACGCTTGACTTTTAAAGTGTCATTGGATAGAGACTCTTTTTGCGCAAGATACAGGTGCGTCGAGTTGGCTGGCGTAGCTCAACTGGCAGAGCAGCTGATTTGTAATCAGCAGGTTGCGGGTTCAAGTCCCATCGCCAGCTCCAGTAAGGCATCGGAGGGGTTCCCGAGTGGTCAAAGGGAGCAGACTGTAAATCTGCCGGCTCAGCCTTCGGAGGTTCAAATCCTCCCCCCTCCACCAAAAGATTGGGGTTCGCAGGAGATGTAAGTCGTTTTGACTGCGTTCTTCCTTGATGATGCGGGAATAGCTCAGTTGGCTAGAGCGTCAGCCTTCCAAGCTGAGGGTCGCGGGTTCGAATCCCGTTTCCCGCTCCAGTACCCCTCTTTTTTATTATGGAAAATGCCCACGTAGCTCAGTTGGTAGAGCACTTCCTTGGTAAGGACGAGGTTCACCGGTTCGACCCCGGTCGTGGGCTCCACCTTTTTTACTTGTGCAGAGAAAATATTTAAACAAGGGGGCAATATATGGCTAAGGAGAAATTTGAGAGGACGAAGCCGCATGTAAATGTGGGGACGATAGGACACATAGATCATGGTAAGAC
>JAFGIF010000008.1 GCA_016929755.1 Deltaproteobacteria bacterium
CTCCTATATTATTAAACAGTACTATCAAAGCCTAGACACAAAATGTATTATTGCTCGTTTATTCAGTATATTAAACATCCTCCCATATTTTCTCTGTTCGGACAAGCGACATTTCTTATGAGTTGCATCTTGTAAAATGGGATTGAAAAGTTCTGTTGTAGTGACCTGAGTTTTATGGGAAGAGAGAGTAATAAACGCCACATAGACGGAATTTCGTTTGAGAAAACTTTGTGAGGAGGAAGGTTGCAACTGCAACGCAAGCTGGGGCTTATCGGGGTTATAAGCATTGCCAGTGGTTCAATGCTATCCGGATTATTCATTCTTCCCGGTCTGGGCTATGCGATTAGCGGTCCCGGATTGCTGGGTTCATTCATACTGGCCGGGTTTCTGGCGGTAACCGGCATGCTCAGCCAGGCCGAGCTTGCCTCAGCTATGCCCAAGGCCGGCGGAGCCTATTTCTTTGTCTCCCGCAGCATGGGTCCTTCGGTGGGCACGGTATACGGCCTGATCACCTGGCTTTCGCTTTGCCTGAAAAGCGCGGTCGAACTGGTTGCCGTGGCAATATTTGCATCTCTTTTCTTCAGCATAAACCAGAACCTCATTGCAGTTGGCATCTGTGTCACTTTTCTCTGCATTAATCTAGTGGGAGTGCATGAGGCCGGCAAAATTCAAACTGTTCTGGTGCTGCTGATTCTTGCGGCGCTTGGCATCTATGTAATGGGCGGTGTTCGATCCATAAATGTTCAGCATTTTGAACCATTTACGAACAACGGCATGCACGGGATAGTTGCCGGAGCCGGATTTATTTTTGTATCGTTCGGAGGTCTGCTGAAAATTGCCAGTATCGCCGAAGATGTTCGGAATCCGGGAAAGATATTACCAAAAGGAATGATCCTATCACTAATGCTGATTAGCGTAGTCTATTTAACGGTACTGTTCATTACCATCGGGGTTGTTTCACCCGCCGAACTCACTCTATCCAAGACACCAATTTCGCTCGGAGCACTAGCATTTATGGGCAGCTCAGGACAGACTCTCTTCCACATCGTGGCAATTGCTTCTATTGTCACCGCCGCCAATGCCGGCATCATGTCGGCATCACGCTACCCCCTGGCCCTAAGCCGCGACGGATTGCTGCCGGAAATCTTTTCAGCCATAAACCATCGGTTCCACACCCCTCATTTATCCATCATGGTGACTGGTCTGCTGATTATCATGGCCCTGTTTTTCCGGTTGAATCTCATTGTAAAGGCCGCATCGAGCGTACTGATTCTTACCTACGCGTTTTCCTGCATATCAATAATCATCATGCGCGAAAGCCGACTGCAGAATTATCAGCCCCACTTCTTCTGCCCGTTTTATCCGTGGGTGCAGATCATCGGCATCCTGGGATTCGGTTTTCTTCTTTATCAGATCAGTGTCATGGGCGTAATGATTACCCTGGGCATCATGGCAGTCGGTGCCCTGAGTCACTGGTATTATGGAAAAACCGGGGTAAACAAAGAATTTGCTCTGTTGCACCTTATCGAGCGGGTAACCGAACGCGAGTATACCGAGCATGTGCTGGAAACCGAACTGAAGCATATCATCCACGAACGTGACAATATTACCAAGGATACGTTTGATCACATGATTGAGGACTGTGTTGTACTGGACATCGACCATGCCATATCCCGGGAAGATCTGTTCGAGATGATTGCAGACACAATGGCGGAAAGCCTTGGTGTAAAAAAAGCACGCCTGCAGAGAAAACTTCTGGAACGAGAAGAGGAAAGTTCTACTGTTTTGAGCCCCTTTCTTGCAATTCCACATGTTATCATACGCGGGAAAAACATATTTGAAATCCTGATCGTCAGAAACAAGGAAGGCATAAATTTTTCAGAAACCTTTCCGCAAGTTCATGCAGTGTTCGCACTGTTAGGCTCCCGCGATACAAGGCATCTACATCTGCAGGCCCTGGCCGCCATAGCCCAGATATTTCAGCGCAGTGATTTCGAAAAGAGATGGCTCGAAGCTAAAAATGTTAATTCATTGCGTGATATGATCCTGCTTTCCAAACGAAAACGCCATACACCCCTGCACCAGCCCGACTCGACATAAGTCATTGCGGTCCCGCGAGAAATCATACGTCACAGAATTAACTTACCAAGAATTATATTGCTTTCTTGATAAAAATTATCCATAAGACATCCGTTTCATTACTTCATCTTAAACCAGGAGTAATGCATGAAAAGGTATAATCCATGTCTGACCTGTGGTGCCTGCTGCGCCTTCTACCGGGCATCGTTTTACTGGGCCGAAGCCGACGATGCAACCCCCGGGGGCGTGCCTGCTAATCTGACCGAAAAATTGAATGACTTCCGCCGGGTGATGATCGGTACCAATTGCCGAGACCCCCGCTGTATTGCCCTTGAGGGTACAATCGGCGAGAGCGTCCATTGTTCCATCTACCCCCACCGTGCTTCTGTCTGTCGTGATTTCGAAGCCTCGTGGGTCAACGGAAAACCGAACGAACGCTGTGATAAGGCCAGAGCATCCTGGAATCTCCCGCCGCTTGAACCTGATGCCTGGTTCACCCCCGAAGATTTCCCAAAGGCTGCATGAGGCATCTTATAAATTTTGAATTGAATTGATCCAGTGTTTGATATGTATCTTCCGTTTCAGAATGGGTATTGCTTTCTTTTCTGCGCCTCAATACCCCAAAAAAACCTGGATTGAAGCCATAGTATATGTTATATGCTGTCTGACTGCGTTCTTGGGGGAATACTATCAGGGATAAATGATACATCCCTATTAAAAATCTCTTCACAACTAGATAAGCACCAAGTAGAAGGAGGTTGGCATGCAGCAGTTTTTAGGCACCATCAACGGTATTGTCTGGGGACCTGTCACCATTATTCTCCTGGTCGGAACAGGTATTCTGCTCGCCATTGTAGTCAAGGCAATTCAGGTCAGAAAATTCGTATATGCCTGGAAGCTCATCTCCGGTAAATTTGACAATCCTGAGGACGATGGCGAGATCACCCATTTTCAGGCCCTGAGTGCGGCCCTCTCAGCCACAATCGGCACCGGTAATATTGCCGGAGTCGGAACGGCGGTGGCGCTTGGAGGGCCAGGGGCAATTTTCTGGATGTGGGTTACAGCTGTGTTCGGCATGGGTCTTAAATACGCCGAATGTCTCCTTTCCCTGAAATTCAGAACGATTCATGATGACGGCTCGGTCGGTGCCGGACCGATGTATTACCTGGAAAAAGGGCTTGGCCAAAAGTGGTTGGCAATACTCTTCGCACTGTTTGCTGCAATCGCATCCTTCGGAATCGGCAACATGGTCCAGGCCAATTCCGTGGCTGAACCTGTCCTGACCTATTTTCACATACCAAAAATCATCACCGGGCTGATAATAGGCGGACTGGTTTTTGCGGTTATAGTCGGCGGCATCAAACGCATCGGTCAGGTTGCCAGTCGTCTGGTTCCTTTGATGTGCATCTTTTACATAGCCGGAGCACTTCTGGTGATATTAAAATTTATTGACGGGGTCCCCGCTGCCTTCGCTCTTATCTTCCACGATGCTTTCACCGGTACTGCTGCCGGCGGTGGATTTGCCGGTGCTGCCGTAGCTCAGGCCATTCGTTTCGGTGTAGCCCGTGGTGTCTTTTCAAATGAAGCCGGTCTCGGAAGTGCACCGATTGCTCACGGTGCCGCTCAGACTCAGGAACCGGTTCGTGAGGGACTTGTTGCCATGCTGGGCCCGTTCATCGATACAATCGTGATCTGCACCATGACCGCTCTGGTGATCATCCTCAGCGGTGCATATACCCTGGGATTGACCGGTGCCGACTTGACGGCCAAGGGTTTTAACATCGGGATCGCCGGTGTTGGTGGATATATTGTGGCAATCGGTATTATCTTTTTCGCCTTTTCCACAGCCATCAGCTGGTCCTATTATGGAGATCGCTGTGTGGATTATTTATTCGGCCAGAAGATGGTTACCCCCTACCGGATCCTCTATTGCATTCTGCTGCCGATCGGTGCTGTAGTCCAGCTTGATCTGGTATGGACCATTTCGGATATCACCAATGCACTCATGGCCTGGCCCAATTTGATCGGCCTGATCTTCTTAAGCCCGATTGTGATAAAATCAACCAGGGAATACTTCGCTGATCCCAAACGGGTCTATCCACCATCTATTACATCCATGAAGTAACGTGGGCTAAATACCTGGCCATTTATGCCGATCAATTATTTTTGGCGTGAATGGCCGGCTTTTATTCTCAGGGCAAGGCCCGGTATCTTAAAAGGCGAGCCGTGAGTATCGATATTGAGGGCTTACATCAATTTAAAATGTGCTTTCAGATCAAGCAATTGGATTGCCTTAAAAAAACATCTATCCTGTCGTAGGAATCCGGGTTCAGTCTCGATTGTTTTTCCTTGATTTCCGGAAACAGCCCATCGGCCCAAAGCATTTCAATCGCCAGTCCGGTTATGAGTTTGTTGTGATCCCACCGCTTAAGCTCAACCGGAAAGCTTCGCAGCGTATCTTCAATAAGGGTTTGTAAAAATTTTTCATCTTTCTGCTGGGCGGCCTCAATCTCCAGTTCATAATGCTGAATTGTACCAGATCCAATCCGGTACAATACCGTGTCCAGCATCATCTCGGCCACAACCGGAGCATGTATTTCCCCGATAGGTACAATCTGCCGCAGCTGTCGGTGTGTTTCTCTCTCCTGAATAACTATCATATTAAGTGCTTTCAATGTATTACACGGTTCATCTGTTTCGCGGGGTACATGCGTCAGTGCAACAGACTTCTGTTCGAGAACATTCAGAATATTTATCAGGCAGGACCGGGACCAGGGCTCTTCGATTTCGACACGTTTCGCAGCGCCCCACTCAAGTATCCGCTCATCGCATTTCAGACATATAAGCTGTCTGCTGCCTTCATCTCGGAGCCTGAGAGCGATCCCTTTGCGTAACAAAATTTTTTCAGGGGTATCAAAATAGCGGTCACGAATCAGGACCGGTGGCTGAACAATTACACGATGGGTCCCGATTGACTCTCTGGCGGCAAGCCGGTCGAAAACCGCCTGTGGATCAGAGGAGCAAACAACCAGGGTGGATTCAAATTCAATATTCATCTGTCGTTGATGGTAATACATTCTACGAGCATCGACAACAGCAACGAAGGCTTGCCGATAAAAAAGCATCAACATGTAAAGATATTTGATGAGAAATCATATTGGCCGTTTCTCAGTGACAAGCAAAAAATAACGATTTACTGCAATCTTCTTGAGTTTTATATCCCTGAAAGAGCCCCTCCCAGAGAGGCTTATATGCTGAATCCACATTTATTGAGAACCGTGATCAAAGGGAAAAGCGCATATCTTACATAAGATTGCAACCTGGGCCTCGAGCTGATAAACCCGGCAATGCCAGGACTGAAATGATAATATGTTCTTATAAAAAGCCTGCCCGGCAAATGTCGATACAGAACACGGTCTCTGAACCTTCTGAGGGTCATGACATCGGCGGCCCAAGGACTTCCATATGCAGCAGTTGCAATAAAACAGCGCGAATCACTGCCAGAACCGCTACCATTGGTTGCCCCCGAATTATTGTTCTCTTCCGGCTGAACTGTCCCATTCTCGGGTGGATTGGCCAGTATGGTTTCTTTGACTGAGGCAGGGATCGCAAATGCAAGTGCAACATTTCTGTCCTTTGTCTGCCCCTCACGCATTTCATGCTGGGCATCCTCATCTGAGAAAGCAATCCCAAGACTTTCCTGATCATCATGCTGAATCATCGCACATGATATCTTGCCGGTCCCATCGCCGTTGTCGCGTAGCGTGATGTTACGCCACTCCTGCGGCCATTCTATTATGGCACAGGTATTTATGTCCCAGTAGCCGCCGGGAATATCATCAAACATGACCGGATCGATCCGGTTGATATGTGAATGCCCAGTTATGTGGCCAATAACATTGTCATAGGAACAAAGAGTTCGCATAAACTGTTCGGCCGGGATATCGCTTTGAGCATCAAGAAACGATGTGACCGGAGAGTGGTGAGAAAAAACAAGGCACAGCTTGTCTGAATTGGCTTCGATATCGGCGACCATCCAGTCATACTGGTTTTGATCAAGGATTCCCAGTGAGAATGTCTCTCTCGGAGGAGAACCCTCAATATTATAATTGGCAGTATTCAGCACAATGCAATGGACATACGCATTGGTGTCAAAACTGTAATACCCCTGCCACTGATAGTAGGCCTGAGGTGGTTGATGTTCAAAGCCATGCCACCAGGGATCGGACGTGGATGTCTTGTATTTTTCAATGGCTTCGTCCTGGTCGCACAGATCTTCTGTTTCGGCCCCGAAAAGCGGTACCAGGGCATTGACCACGATCTCGTTATTGGCGGTTCCTTCGTATTCGATATCATGGTTTCCCAATACCGCATACCAGGGCAAATTGAATCCCTCGGGATCGACATCTTCAATACAACCTTCATCAACCGCAATTTGAAACGTATCGGATTTATAGCCGTCAGCCAGTTCAATATACCAGCTCAGTTCTTTCTCAATTCCCGTATCAGTATGATCGCCGGTTGATATAACAAAATCCATTGGAGTCAAAAGGTGTTGCTGATTAATCGACGAGATGGTCGCATTCCATATTCTGGCAGAATATGTATCCTGATCCCTGGATATCGACTGGATAAGATTATCCAGATTACTGAGATTGAGTGGGACCTTTCCACAAAGCTTTAAATTCTCAAATCTCAATGGATTGCAATCATCTACAATATGCACATCCGATACTTGTGCAATATTTAAAAGATTGAATGAATACCCGGTGGCATTAGCATTGTCCGGCACTACCCCGAGATCATTTCTAATCATTGCCCTGCCCGCTGCTCGAGCCAGAATTGCTGCCGGATTGGAAAATACAATCGCTGCAGAACTTATCCCGGTAAGCTTTAAAAATGTGCGCCTGGTAACCTTGAAAAATTTATGAAATTGCACTGTTGTTTGCCCTCCTCCATAAAGATCAATCAATTATATTTCTGCAAAAAGAGTTCCAACATGGTTTAATTAAATCTTTTCCCAACTATTTAATTTTACTATTGGTTCAAGCTTAACGAGATCATCCCAAATTTGATAAGAGAAAAGTTTTTCATTATTTGAAGAATCCTGGAGAAATTCATTGTCGATATCGGTTATGAAAAAAAGGACATATCAGAATATGGTTTCGAGAAACCTTAACGGATATGCCCTCTTGTATTAGAAGCAGAAATCAGCTCAAAATCAGGCGACTTTTCTTGTCATTTTTTTCAGACGGCTGATACGCCGGCGCAGCATCTTTTCGAGTTTCTTGTCTTTTGCTGATCTTGCGGCCTCTTTTTCCTCTTTCAACTTGACCAGCTTGGCTTTCAGTTCCTGTTTAGTGAGTGTTGTTTTTACCTTTGCCTTCTTTACCTTTTTAACCGGCTCTTCATCCACAATACCCCTGGCCTCTTTGATAAATGCAAGTATTTCTTCTTTTTTCATATCAGAGACAGCCACAGCAACATGATCGTGCGGGATCTCCGCGGCAATTTCCTTGAGTTCCTTGACAGTCATTTTATCAAGCGGCTTTTCCTCTTTTTTATGAGGCTTTTTCTTGGCAGCAGAAGCAGGTTTATGTTCAGACTCAACCGCAACTGCGGCTTCTTCGAGTGGAGCTTTTTCAGATACCTCAGCCTCGACTGGGGCTTCACTCTCATCAGCACCCTGTTTTACGGCTTTTGCTTCTTCAGATGCGAGGTCTCCCGCTACATCTTTTTTTTCCACTTTTGTCTTTTCCGGAGTCTTGGTATCTTTTGCCATAGTATGTTTTCCTCCCTTTGTCTTGATTTACAATTTTACCATTCACACCCCACTATACCCATAACAATGTACCATTTTTATTATAGTCTATTTTCTATTATTTTTCTCAACTTTTTTTTCACAACGCTAAATATATTGCATTACTTATGCACTCGACCAAGAGTTGACAATATAGTTTGGATAAACATATCTCTTAAAAATTAATGAGATACTTCTGCGTATACTATTGGAATGTCCTCTTGTATGAAAACAGCAAATCTTGTTGACAATCTATAGACGACCGGTCTATTATCGCCTTTAAACTGCGATGTAATATGGGTAAACTAAATACCAGGGAAACCATTATCAAAGAAGGCGCACGCTTAATCCACGCCAAAGGATACAATAATACCGGACTCAAGGAAATTCTTAATGCTGCCGGTGTCCCAAAGGGGTCATTCTACTTCTACTTCACAAACAAAGAGGACTTTGGCCTCCAGGTGATCGACAGCTTTGCAGGATTCATCCAGCACATGGCAACCAAGCAAATGGGAGACCCAAACACCCCCCCCTTACAACGGCTGGAGCGTTTCTTTAATGCCTATCTTAACCATTTTGAAACAATGGGTTTTAAATACGGGTGTCCCATCGGGAATCTGATGCAGGAAATGAGTGATTTAAACGATACGTTCCGGAATAAGATTGATTCCATCTATTCAC
>JAFGIF010000091.1 GCA_016929755.1 Deltaproteobacteria bacterium
ACTTAAAATTATCGGCCCATCGTTGGTAATGGCGATACTATTTTCGAAATGGGCCGAGGGCAGACCGTCTGAGGTAACCGCGGTCCAACCATCATCGAGTATTTTGATTCTCCAGGTTCCCATATTAACCATGGGTTCTATGGCGAAGGTCATGCCTGGCTGAAGGATCGGGCCCATGCCTTTTTTCCCAAAATTCGGTATCTGTGGGTCTTCATGCAGGCTTTTTCCAATCCCATGACCGACAAAATCCCTGACCACGCTGAATCCCGCAGATTCAACCACCATTTGAACTGCAGCTGATATGTCGGATAGATGGTTGCCGGGGACGGCCTGCTTGATGCCTTCTTCCAGGGCCTTCGAGGTTGCATCCATGAGCGCCTGTTCTTTTTTTCCTATCTTGCCCACAGCAAATGTTCTGGCAGCATCAGAATAAAATCCATCCAGCAAAGCCCCCACATCAATGCTGATGATGTCTCCCTCCAGAAGTTTTTTTGGGCCGGGAATACCATGAACAACCTGCTCGTTTATGGAGGTGCAAAGGGTGCCGGGAAAGCCCTTATAGCCTTTAAAGGCCGGAACTGCATTATGAGCCCGGATAAAGAGTTCCGCCTCCTGATCCAGTTCGGCCGTGGTGACGCCTGGACGGATCAGAGGATGAATATGATCAAAAAGCTGTGCCATAATGCGGTTTGATTCTCGCATCTTTGCAATTTCTTGTTTGGTTTTGATAATAATCATTAATAAAGAACCTTTTTGAGTGGATATTCGATTATGCCGGTAGCGCCTACTCTGAGCAGTTTCGGTATTAGGTCTCTGGCTTGAGATTGCGGAATAATGATTTCAACCGAAAACCAGTCGGCATCATAGAGTGAGGAAACCGTAGGAGATGTTATTGAGGGCAGTGTATCGATAATGATCTCAATTTTATCCTTGGGTACGTTCATTTTCAAGCCGGTCATATCAGCCGCAGCAAGTGCGGATTTCAGCAGCATCGCTATCTGCTCGATTTTTGTACGTTTATTGATATTCTGCCAGGATGATTTGTTGGCAATCAATTTTGTGTTGGTAATCAGGAGATCATGGATGATCTTAAGGTTGTGTGCACGGATAGTGGATCCTGTTTCAGTTACCTCTACAATAGCGTCAACCAGACCGTCCACAACCTTGGCTTCAGTTGCACCCCAGGAGAATTCTACCTCTACATCTATGTTTTTTTCTTTGAAATAGTTTTTTGTAAAATTTACCAGCTCGGTTGCTATCTTCTTGCCCTTGAGATCCTCCAGCTTATCGTATCCCGAATTTTCCGCTACAGCCAGAACCCAACGGGCAGGCCTGGAAGTTACCTTTGAATATACGAGGTCTTCAACCTCTTGCACATCCGACTCGTTTTCCAGAATCCAATCCTTGCCGGTCAGTCCCATGTCGAACAAGCCGGATTCCACATAGCGCGGAATTTCCTGTGCCCGTACCAAGGCACATTCGAGTTCGGGATCATCTATTGAGGGGAAATAGCTCCTGGATGAAGTCAGGATACGCCAGCCGGCATCTTTAAATAATTCTATTGTTGATGCTTGCAGGCTGCCCTTTGGTATTGCAAGCCGCAAAGGTTTCATTATTTGTATACCTCCCTGGGATCAAATACCTTGACTCCGTCTTCGAGTATCGAGCCGTCTTCGATTTTCCATGAAAAGCATGACCGATATCCTGTATGGCATGCGGCCCCACCGATTTGTTCCACTTTTATCAGAATGGTATCCTTGTCACAATCGATGCGGATTTCCTCTATCTTTTGTATGTTGCCTGATTGTTCGCCTTTTCTCCACAATGTGTTTCTGGATCGGCTGTAGTAACATGCGGTCTTGGTTTTGAGTGTCTCTTCAAAGGATTGTTGGTTCATATAAGCGAGCATAAGCACTTCCCCGGTTTTGTGATCCTGCACGATTACCGGAACCAGCCCGCCTTGTTTTTCAAAGTCTAGTTGGTTTTTCATGTGTATCCTCCTGAGTGATTGGCTTTAACAATTTTTTTCTATACGTGTCAAGCTGTCAGAGCAAGACCAATACCGAATAAGATCAGGAATTAAATATTGTTTCCCCAACAGGGTGCTTTTTATGGTTTGTGGATGCTCATACCGTAAAGGTCGTCGGCCGCCTCTTTGACCATCTCTGATAGTGTCGGATGGGGATAGTGGGGCCTCAGAAATTCATCTACGCAAAGATCCTGGTCTATCGCCAGAGCAGCCCAGGCAATCAACTCGGTTGCATGGGGCGCCACGATGCTTATACGTTCTATTTTGCCGGAAGAGGTGCAAACGATTTTTGCAAAACCATCATTGGCTTCCATAGTGCGAGCTCGCCCCAGCGCAGCCAGCGGAAAAGTCCCGGTTCTGTGTTTATCCGGGGTGAGTTCCTGCGGATTTTTACCGACCGATGCAATTTCCGGGCTGGTAAAGATTATCGAGGGGAGCGAGTTGTAATTTATGCATTTTTTTCCACCGGTGATATGATCAACAGCCACTTCGGCTTCCTTGATGGCTACATACGCCAGCATATGCTCTCCGGTGACATCGCCGATGGCATATATGCCGGGGATGGAAGTCTGCATTGTTTCATCAACCTGGATACCTTTTGCCTTGTTGAGGATGATCCCGGAATCTTCGAGACCTTTCGGGATGTAGGGTGTCATCCCGATACAGAGCAGAACAGATTCTGCTTCAAGGCATACCTCGGAGGTGCCGGTTGTGGCAGTGAGCTTAAAAGGATCATCACCCTCAAGAGCCGTAATCCGGGCCGATGTAATGAAATTAACCCTCCGGTAGAGTTTCATGATTGCAGCAGAGACATCCTGATCTTCCATGGAGAGAATTCTATCCATCAGTTCTACCACGCTCACTTTGCTGCCAAGTGCTGAAAAGATATGGGCCATTTCCATTCCGATCACGCCACCCCCGATAATAATAAGGGATGGCGGCACCTGAGTCATTTCAAAGATATCCTTGCTGGTAAGAATTCCCGGAATACGAAACATCTCCGGTATTATTGGTTTTGCGCCACTGGCAATTATGATTGTTCCGGCCCGGATTATTTCATCGCCTATTTTGAGTTTATTGTGGTCTATAATCTGTACGTTTCCCCGGTAGATGTCGACATTGTTCGTGTTCAGGAGATGTTCGATGCCTTTTACCAGGCGCCCTGTAATCCTGTCTTTTCTTTTAACCAAAGCTTGGAGTTCTAATGTCGGCTTTTGTGCATCGATGCCGAACCTGCGCGCATTCAGCATGGATTGATAGAGGTTAACGCTTTCCACGTATGTTTTGGTAGGGATACATCCCCAGTTTGTGCAGGTACCACCGATATGGCGGCTTTCTCCAATGGCAACCCTGAGCCCCTTTTTTGCCCCTAGAATTGCGGCAGAATATCCCCCCGGGCCTGCTCCAATGACAAAAAGATCATACATGCGCTTATTATTTCCTTATAGGGTTTTTTTCTTTTCAGGTATCGGGTAGAACTTGTCCAGATACATATGCTTGCGAAATCCGATTGCTTCACGGTGTATCATGAGGGCCTGTTTACGATTGAGGGCCTCTTGTCTGGTGGAATTAAATGTATCAACAAGCTGGTTGTATTCTTTGATAGAGATGCTCAGCTTAAGAAGCTGCTGTATCTTTTTCAGTTCATCAAGACAGAGCTCAAGCCTGTAGCCCGTATGACCGAGGGATTTCGCCATTTCTTCAATAAGTTCCGCATCGGTTTTGTCCACATTGTCTTTGAACATACTGCTGTGCTATATCATATGGGTAGGGTGGATGAAAGTCTTATGGCATGCGAAAAAGACAGATGACGATAGTATTTCTTACATGCCTCGGGTTCGGCAGTCAATTTAGGATGGCAATGGATAAAGAAATCATATATCAAATCCGATATAGATAATTGTCTGGAGTGTTCAATGAGCGCAGATTTTATTGATGACGGGATCGAGACAACAGCGGAAGATTTAGGTGAACCCAAAGTGGATTCGCCGGTTCAAGGATCGACATTTGTTGATGCTCGTGATCGTGTTTTGATCTCAAGCTCTATTGAAGCTATTGAGAATTCATTTTCCGATAAACGAAAGCTTGCTTCTTTTGAATTGGCAGGCCCGCGCAAGAGAATATTTTTTGATCCATCCAAGACCAAATGCGCAATAGTTACCTGTGGTGGTTTGTGTCCGGGTGTAAATAACGTAATCAGAGGTATTGTACTGGAGCTTTACCACATGTATGGGGTCAGAAATATCTATGGTATACCATACGGCCTGCAGGGGTTCATCCCGAGGTATAAACATCAACTTATTGATTTGATGCCTGCCACCGTTCAACATATCCACGAGCTAGGCGGGACGATTCTCGGATCATCGCGCGGTCCCCAGGATATAAGCGAGGTTGTTGATGCCTTGGAGCGACTGAATATCAACATTGTTTTTTTCATCGGTGGCGATGGGACCTTGAAAGCTTCGTCGTTAGTAGCTAAAGAGATTTTACAGCGCGACTTCGTTTGTTCAATGATTGGTATTCCAAAGACTATTGATAATGATATAAGTTTTGTTTCAAAAACATTCGGGTTTGACACAGCGGTAGAAGAGGCTAAGAGGATTATTCAATGTGCGCATGTAGAAGCGACAGGGGCACCCAATGGTATAGGTCTGGTCAAGCTTATGGGGCGGGATTCCGGTTTCATTGCTGCCAATGCCGCTCTTGCCCAGAGAGATGCTAATTTTGTGCTTGTCCCTGAGGAAGATTTTGATCTCGATGGACAGCAGGGCCTGCTGTCTGTATTGGAAAAGCGACTTGAGGGTCGCTCTCATGCGGTAATTGTCGTGGCTGAAGGGGCCGGTCAGAAATTTTTCGATTCCGCCACGTTGAAAAAAGATGCTTCAGGCAATGAGAAGAAAGGAGATATAGGGACATATCTCAAAGAAAAGATAGAGCACTATTTTTACCGCAAGAATATACCAATTAATCTGAAATATATTGATCCCAGTTACGTAATCAGAAGTGTAGCTGCCAATGCCAGTGATTCTATATTTTGCGGCTTTCTTGCACAGATGGCCGTCCATGCCGGAATGAGTGGGAAAACCGACATGCTTATCGGGCTGTGGAACAATATGTATGTGCATGTTCCGATTGGACTGGCTGTCGGCGAAAGGAAGAAAATCGATATCAGTGGTCCGCTGTGGAGCAGTGTGCTGGAATCGACCGGACAGCCGGTAATGAAAAACTAAAAATATACAGGCAAGAAACCAGGGCTTTATTAACGATTAGGAGAAGATTATGGTAGATAACACGATTGAAGAAGACGATGTTATAATAGATCTGACAGATCTATTGGAAGAGGGAGAGTCTTTCAAAAAAGATGCAGAGAATTTGGATATTTTTCAGCATACCCGAACAAAGAATGAACCCGATACATTTGATTTGGGGAAAGAAATATCCATGGAAGATGATGTTCAGGCAGACGATATTGATAATGCCGATGAACGTCTGGACATCGATGCATTCTTGTCATCTAATGAAGAGGACGCACTTGCCGAGGAAAAGCCGCTGGATTTTTCCAGTTCACTTTTCGAAGAAGACCTCAAGGAGACTGATCTGTCAGATAGTCCGGCAGAAGTAGAGACAGAGGAAGCGGAAACTGATTTTACAGACATTTTTGAGCAGGAAAATCTCGATCTTTCCGGCGATATTGAAACAGAAGAACTCCCGGAGGATAGCATTGGGTTTGCAGAAGAGCTTATCCATACTGAAAAAGCAGGGGCATTTGATCAGGTTTCTGTACAGAATTATGCATCAGAACCTCAAAAAGATGCCGCACTTGACGGACTCCATCAGGAAATTCCAGCCATGCTCGAGGATGTTGCCAGACCGCTGATTGCTGAGCT
>JAFGIF010000092.1 GCA_016929755.1 Deltaproteobacteria bacterium
GGCTTCCTGGAAAATCTGCCGCTGGAAGTCATTGAGACTGTCATCCAATCCATAAAGGTAAACCAGGCGACCACTGAATTGCTTCTGACCCTGAAGATGATGGGTTATGCCATCGGACTGGTTTCAAACGGCTTTTCATTCTTCACGGATTCCATCAGGAAGAGGCTGTATCTGGATTACAGCTTCGGTCACAAATTACCAATCGACGATGATTCCAAGACCATTGTAGGCGATCTGCCGGCCGGGTTGATGCAGGGCCTGGACAGGCTGAAGATCCTCTTCGATGTTATGGAACACGAGGGTGTCGACAAGGATGATATAGCGCTTATTTCCGACCGGGATATGGACATTGTACAGACTCCGGGCATCCAACTCAAATTCGATATGAAAGTAATGCTTGATTTGCTGAATCAACATGTTCTAAGCAAGGAATCCCTGACTGGGCTTTTGCGCAGCTTCGGATTGCCACGATTATAGTTTTATTCACTACAGGAAAAAAAGAAATGAAATCGGATATTGAAATCGCCCAGAGCACTGAGATCCAACCGATCAGCGAGATTGCGCAAAGCATCGGCCTGAATGATGAAGAGATTGTCCCCTATGGCAGACACATCGCCAAAATCGCGCCGGGAAATTTAGCGCGACATAGTGATACACCCGACGGAAAGCTGATCCTGGTTACGGCCATGTCGCCCACATCCATGGGTGAAGGCAAAACAACGACCACCATCGGTCTGGGCCAGGCCCTGGCCCAGATCGGCAAAAAGGCCATTATGGCCATCCGCGAACCATCCCTGGGCCCGTGCATGGGGCTCAAGGGCGGGGCTGCCGGCGGCGGCTATTCACAGGTGCTGCCAATGGAAGACATCAACCTGCATTTTACCGGCGATCTGCATGCCATTACCAGCGCTCACAACCTTCTGGCGGCCTTGGTGGACAACCACATTCACCAGCGCAAAGAACCGGAGATTAACCCCCGCCATATTGTCTGGAAGCGGGTGATCGACATGAACGACCGTGCGCTGCGCAGCATTATCCTGGGGTTGGAAGACCAGGGCAAAAACGGGGTAATGCGCGAAGATGGTTTTCTGATAACCGCTGCATCCGAAATCATGGCCATCCTGTGTCTGGCAAACAGCCTTTCCGAACTGAAGGCAAAAATCGGCAATGTGATCGTGGGGTATAACTACCTGCGCAAGCCTATTTTTGCCAAAGATATCGGCGCGAACGGCGCCATGACTGCGCTGTTGAAACATGCCATCAATCCCAACCTGGTGCAGTCGGTCGAGGGAGTCCCTGTGCTTGTGCATGGTGGACCCTTTGCCAACATCGCCCACGGCTGCAATTCCATGGTGGCCACGAAGATGGCACTCAAGCTGGCAGATTACACCGTAACCGAGGCCGGGTTCGGAGCAGACCTGGGGGCTGAAAAATTCTTTGATATAAAGTGCCGCTTTGGCCACCTGAAGCCTTCTGCAGCAGTGCTGGTGGTGACCAAACGGGCCTATGACCTGCACGGTATCGACAATATCAGAAAACATGTGGAGACCCTGAATCTGTTCGGTGTGCCGGCGCTCATCTCAATCAATAAATTTTCAAGCGACAGCCAAAGCGACCTTGAAAAACTGCGGCAGGAATGCCTGGATCTCGAGGTCGATACAAAAATCTGCGATTTTCGAGAATCAGGCGGGGCCGGCGGTCTGGAACTGGCGCAGCAGGTTGTAAAACTATGTGAGACTGATTCGAAATTTAAAATTCTCTATGATCTCAATCAAAGCATACAAGAAAAGGTCGAGACAGTCGCCACAAAGGTTTACGGGGCCTGTGGGGTGGAATTCTCCAAGCAGGCCGCAATTGAGATAAAACAAATCGAGAACATGGGCTATGGCAGTTTGCCGGTCTGCATTGCCAAGACCCAGTCGTCGCTGACAGACAACCCCAAGATACCGGGATTCCCGAAAGACGGCTTTATTATCAATGTGAGTTCCGCCCGGGTCTCAGCCGGGGCAGGCTTTGTAGTGATTTATACCGGCAAGATCCTCTCCATGCCGGGGCTGCCCATGAATCCCGCGGCATTGCAGATCGACGTGGATGACTTTGGAAATATCAGCGGGCTGTTCTAAGTAAAAAAATCAGGATCAGACTGCTGTTATAATCCGGATTTAATCTAGCTCAATTACGGTATCACAGGTCTTCATCAACTTTTCCACCATACCCCTTTCGTGCTTTGAGAGCGGCAACCCGTCAAAGGTGGCGCCATAATAGGCATTGAGCACCTGGGTTTCCGAAAGGGACAGGATCTCCAATAATGGATCCAGATCGCCGGCGTGCAGGTAGAGGCTGACATCGTTTACGAAAACAATCTCCCTGGGATACTGCCGGTATTCTTCAAAAAGTCTTTCGATATTGAGTACATTGCGGCGGGCATACTTAAGTATCTGTTCTTCGTTTTTACCCAGGAGCCGGGGCGGATAAATCGTTGTGGTGAAGTAGAGCACACCCGCTTCATGAATCTGCTGCATCTTGCCGCCAATGCCGTCTCTATTTTCCGGGGCCAGGTCGAACACGGCAATGTTCGTGTATCCCTGCAGCAGAAATTCTTTGAGAAGTTCCTGGCAGAAGACTGTCTTGCCTGATTTTACATCACCGACAATGATGGATCGTTTGTGTAGATAGTCTGTAATGTCCATATGTGATAAGACCGTCTCTAGAGCAGCCCGAGCTTCAAGATCACAAAACGCACAACCAGGATAGTGGTTACTCCCAGGGTGACAAACCCAAGCACATTCAGAATAAGGGAATTGGTGTCCTCACCCACGATCTTTTTCCTGTTGAGCAGATACAGTATAATCGCGATCACCAGAGGTGTGCCGCACAATCCAAGGGCCAGCATAAGGGGCAAAAGCAGGAAAAAGCCGCCTTTGAGCAGCGGGCCGAGAGCGGCAAGAGCGCAACCCGCAACGATGGCCCAGTTCATTCTTTTATCTCTGGCAAACAAAGGCCACTGCATATGATCAGAAAAGAAGTACACCCCGGCCAGAATCGTCGGCGACAGAGTTGAGAAGGCCGCACCCCATAACCCGAGCATAAAAATGCGGGCCGCATTCTGACCCAGAAGCGGTTCGAGGCTCAGGGCTGCATCTGTGGCGGTGGCGATTCTGATATTGTGTGGATGCAGGACCGCGGCTGCCACGAAGAATATCACAATACTGTACAATCCAAAGGCCAGCCCCATGGAAAGAAAGTTGTCCAGCCGGGCGAGCTTCAGGTCTTTCCTGGTCCAGTTTTTTGCATTGCAGTTGTATGTGTGCATGCCGATGATTGTAATGTGCACGGCCCCGCCCATAATAGCCGCCATCATCAGGGCAGATTGCATTCCGCCCGGAATATTGGGGATAAGGCCATGGGCTACATTTGTCCATGAAACATCGGCCATAAGGAGCGTAATGACAAAAGAAACCAGAATTACCACGATCAGAAGCTTGCACAACTTTTCAAACCAGTGGTATCCGCCCCGGATTAAAATTCCGGCCACCAGCACTGCATAGGGAATTCCCCACAATGGAGTGTCAATGCCCGTAATCAGCGAGGTGACGCCGCAGATCGCATTCATCAGTACCAGGGCGGCCAGCCAGGTAACCAGAAGGGCGTCGATCGTGAGAACCCAGCCCCATATTTTTCCGAGACGTTCCCGCGTGGTGGCAATGATCCCCCTTCCCTCCAGCACACCTATCCTGACAGCAAGGTATTGAGCGGTGGCACCGAAAACAATACTCAAGATCACCACCCATAACAGGCTGTAGCCGTAGGCGGCACCTGCTATACACAGGCTGGCCAGAGTAGCCGGTCCGCTGGCATCAGCAGCGATGATCCAGGCCGGCCCCATGGACTGGATAAATTTTCGCACTCGTCCCCAATAGCCCATAACTAATTATCCTCCTCAATTATAAAGAATGGTTCTTACATCCACCTTCTTATCAATCAGCCCGTATTGGCTGGCGAAATCGGCAAATTTCCGCCAGCGTTCGATATCGTGTTTTTGCGTGTGGGCATACAGGGGTAATGTAATCTCGAAGGCCTTGCGTTCCATGCTCTGCGGTGCTTCAGGAACGGCCTTGAAGTACATCCCCAGGGCACCGGCTGGATCATTCCTGGTTTTCTTAATCGCCGCATCGACAGCCCGGACAAAGGCCTTTATGGCTTCCTCTTTTTTTTCAAGGGCCTTTGCCCCGCAGATAAAAACAAGCTCGTCGTAATCGGGAATACCCCATTCACCAAGCTCGAAGTAGTCCGACTCGTAGCCCTTTTCTGCAAGCGCCACGGTTTCATAATTCTTATAGGGACCCATTATGGCATCCACCTTGTTCGATACAAGCGAAGGTACAATAGTAAAACCCACATTGACCGGTGTATAGTGTTTGATTCCATTGATCTTGGCAAAGGCCTCGGTCAGGATATCTTCCATGCCCGGTACGGTATAACCTATCTTCTTGCCATCGAGATCGGTCGGTTTTTCGATGCCTTTGTCTTTCAGGAATAAAAGCACTCCCAGAGGATGCTCTATCAACCGTCCGACCACCCTGATCGGCAGCCCGCGTGAAGCACCGATAACTGCTTGTGGTTGATAGGATACAGCCAGATCGACATTGTTTGATGCGGCCAGCTTCAATGCGTCGGAGGTTTCCGAAGGGTTGAGGATCTCCACCTCCAGACCTTCGGCCGCAAACAATCCTTGTTGCTGGGCCACATACAGCGGAAGGTGATCAATATTAGGAAACCAGTCGAGCATCAGGGTCAGCTTCTGAGCCGCATAGACGTTAAAGGCCGTCAGCAAAAGGAAAACAACAGCCAAGATAAAAAGTTGCACGTATCTTTTCATGTATATCTCTCCTAACTTGTTATTTCCATCGGATAACTCTGCGCTCCATAAATCCGACAAAGGCCCACATGCAAAGCCCCATGGCAGACAGCCACAGAATCGCAGCAAAGACCATGTCGACCCGCAGCCTTGCGTTTGACTGGATCATCAGATATCCGAGCCCCTTCTGGGCCCCCACCCATTCGCCGATTACAGCCCCGATCGTGGCAACACTCACCCCCACTTTGAGCCCGGCAAAAAAATACGGCAAAGCCCATGGCCAGTAAAGCAGACGCAAAGTCTTCCAGAAGCCGGCCCCCATCAGGCGGAAAAACATCGCATATTCATATTCACAGTTTTTGTAACCCTCGAGCAGACTCACGGTTATGGGAAAAAAGATAATGATAGCTGCCATCAACACCTTGCTGGCAATGCCGTACCCAAGCCAGACAACAAGCAGCGGTGCCAGGGCAAAAACCGGGACAGCCTGCGAGGCCACCAGAAAGGGAGACAGGGCCTGCTCCACCGAGGGCCGGGCGAACATGATTGTGGCCAGCGGTACGGAAATGAGCAAAGATATACCGATGCCCAACAGAATTTCCAGGGCGGTAATCCCGGCATGAGGCAGCAAAACGGACCATTTAGTGATCGTGATCATCACGATCTCACTCGGAACAGGCAAAATAAAGTCGGGCACTTCAAACGAGCGGCAGGCCGCTTCCCAGATCCCGAGAATAATCAGAAATATGCCGAGGGAAACAAGTCTAGTATACTTCATCTGTCAGCTCACTCTGCAGTTCGTCAAGGATATGCTCCCTGATCCGGATCAACTCGGGGTCGCTGCGCTGTCTCGGCTTGTTGCCTCTCAAAGAGAAACGCTCACGGATGCGCATGGGCGGATTGGTCAAAACCAGCACTTCGTCGGCCAGTACCAGAGCCTCTTCCACATCGTGGGTGATCATCAGGATTGTCTTTTTGAATTCACTCTGCAGAAGCACCAGCAGGGACTGCAGGCTCCTGCGAGTAATCGCATCCAGGGCTGAAAGCGGCTCGTCCAGCAGTACCAGCTCATGTTCGAACATCAGGGTGCGCACCAGTGCACAGCGCTGGCGCATGCCGCCTGAAACCTGTTGGGGTGTATAGTTTTCAAATCCATCAAGCCCCAGACGCCCAAAGAGTTCCTGTGCTTTTTCACGGGATGCCTTGTTGATCTGATTCGAAATCTTTACGGGAAGCAAAGCATTGTTCATCAGGGAAAACCACGGCAAGAGCAAATCCTTCTGCTGCATATAAGCCGCTTTTCGACCCAGGCTGGGCAAATTCTTTCCCAGCCAGTAAATAGTGCCGCTGTCCTTGGGAACAACGCCGGTGAGTACATCAAAAAACGTGCTCTTGCCGCAACCTGAAGGTCCCACCAGGGCGGTAAACCCATTTCTGGGCACGCTAAGATTAAACCGGTTCAGGACGGTCAGCCCATCGAATTTTTTTGTTATTTCTGAGATGTCAAGCACAGGTTTTCCATCCTCTCAAATATGCAGCGTATTGCCGGGTTCCATTCCGCCGGTTGTGTTCTGCCCAAATCCGGACCGGCCTGCGATATAATCCTTTCACCAAGAGACCTCTCAGACCGGCCACCCATCCCGGTTGTAGACCGCATCCCAGTACATATATTCGTACCTGCTGCCTTGAATGAAGACCTCTTTCAATTTTTGATAGTCGAAATTCTGCCCCAGTGAATCAACCAAACCTTTCAGCTTGTTAAGCAGTGTCACATATTCATCGGAGACATAAACCGAGGCCCAGTCAACATATACCTGGTTGGGGTTTGAGGGCAGCCTCTCCTGATAGAACACGGCGATCTCGTGGTACGACCAGAAACAGGGCAGCACAGCCGCAAGTGCCTCGGCCACTGTTTTGAACGAACTGGTTATCAGCAAAAAGTTTTCATAGGCCACATTCATCGGCCCGGGTTCGATCTGAGCAGCATCCTCAAGACTGTAGCCAAGCGAGACCAGGAATTCCCCGTATCCCTTAACCTCGCTTTCGGCCTCCAGTCTAACTATCTCAACAAGCTCCTTCATCACATCAACGGACTCGGCCCGTGAGACCATTATGCTGAAATTCCTGATGGCGCCGATCAGGTAATTGTAGTCCTCAAGGATATAGGGAATGAATTTGTCCATCGGCAATATGCCGGAATATAACTCGACAACAAACGGGTGTTCAAATATTCTGCGCCAGATGTAATCTGCATCCCTGCGTAATCTATCTGTAATCTTCATCGATTTCTCCTGTCACGCTATGAGTCCACAGGCAAAGATACTTGATTTTTAACTCTCAACCCTGCAAAGCCTTAAGTTTCTCTGATATGCTCACCACCTTGTCCACCACTTCGGTTGGTGATTTACCCAGTATCCTGATTACAGGCTCCTTACCGACATCGCCCCGGTCAAAAATGGCATCGGGAATCGTTTCCCTGCCTGAGAGGACATAATCCGTGCCCCACTCCAGGGATGAACCTTCCCTTGCCTTGATGTCCCGGGGCTCTTCGGCCCGGCTGAACTGAGCTACATCATACCCCATCTCATCCAACAGCATGAGCGTTTCCTCTGAAAAACGGATGGCCATGGCTGAGCGATACTCGGGGTTGTAGCGCATGAGAGTCAGGATGATCCTGGCAACGTGACTGGATACTCCGAAATCGGGATCATGCAGGGTCTCAATATGCTCTCCAACTCGAATGATCCTGCCCGGAATAGCGGCAACATCTGCTTTATCGGTGGCATAGGGCAGAGCATATCCCAGATTCGACTGGATTTCAGGGATGATATTACCACAGCAACTCTCTTTCAAGTATTCCACGGCCTGCTTGAGTTCGACGAGGCATTGGTAGCGTCCGCTTTCTTTTAAAACACCTGCAAAGTGGTTGGTAGGCCCGTGGCCCTGGCCAATTCGCAGGGAAAACCGGATAGCACTCGTAATATAATCCTTGGCACTGCGAAGTGCATCAACTACCTTTTCTCCCTGGGCAAGCCTGGTTGCAATAGCGGCCGAGAATGTACAGCCGGTACCATGGGTATCCCTGGTGTCGAACCGCTCAGAGCTGAATTCATGGAAATTTCCCCCGCTATAGAGGATATCCAGGGCATCCCCCGACAAGTGCCCGCCCTTCACCAGCACATGTTTGGGACCCATATCCCGAATCATACGGGCAGCCTCTTTCATTTCAACGACTGTTGCTATCCGCATGCCTGTCAGAACCTCGGCCTCAGGTATATTGGGGGTTACCACAAACGCCAGCGGCAAAAGCTCTTCTACCAGTGATCTGGTGGCATCTTCCCGGATCAACCGGGCGCCGCCCTTGGCCACCATTACAGGATCCACAACCAGTCTATCTACGTTGTATTCCTTTATTTTACGGGCAACCGCTGCAATAATTTCCGAGCTGGCCAGCATGCCGGTCTTGGCTGCGTCAATCCCGATATCGCTGGCCACGGCATCAAACTGCTTTTCTATAAATTCTACGGGAACCTCGTGAATACCCTTTACACCGAGCGTGTTCTGCGCGGTCAGGGCCGTGATGACACTCATTCCGAATCCACCCAGCGCAGTAATTGTCTTGAGATCCGCCTGAATCCCCGCTCCACCGCCGGAATCCGAGCCGGCTATGCTAAGCACCCTTTTCAACTCCATAACTCTTCCTTTCTTGGATTCAGCGCCGGGTGCCTTGTTTCAAAAAGAAAAAGGGGAATACCCAATCCAGGTATTCCCCGTAAAATTTCCCGTCCTTCCTACGCTGGCATTACCCAGATCAGGTTCAAAGGGTATTATCTCAGCCTTGTCCAGGCACCCCTGAATCGTATCTCTATTATTTGTACTACATTCTTACGCCTGTTGAAAAAAAATGTCCAGTTTGAACTGTGAACCGACACAAAGAACTCAGGATTTCCGCTATACCTTACAGAAATGCTTGTTCGTGTAAAACTCCAACAGTTCGCTCACATCATCCTTGCACTCACCGCACACCGTGCCGACCTTCGTCATCTCCTGCAGTTCATAAAATGTACGGGCGCCCTCCAGCACGGCATCTTCGATTTCATGGTCGGTCACGTTCATGCACTGGCATACGACCCGGGCCTCCTCACGTTTGATTTTGTCATCCATTCCGCTACGCTGATAATAATCGTTGATGGCGTCACGCAGGGCCTTATCTCCCAGAACGGAACAGTGGATCTTGTGCTCGGGCAGGCCGCCGAGTTCCTTGTTGATATCCTTGGCACTAAGATTGTAGGCATCTTCGAGCTTCATGCCTTTTACCATCTCAGACAGCACGGATGTGCTGGCAATGGCACTCGCACAGCCGAATGTCTTCCACTTGCAGTCAGTAATAATTCCCTTTTCACCGTCCACCTGGATGACCACGATCATCTGATCGCCGCACTTGATATTGCCGGTAACTCCCTTGCCATCGTCCGCATAGCTGTCTTCATCCATGAGGATATTTCTGGGATTCATGAAATGATCCTTTACTTTATCCGTGTAAACCCATTCAGTGCTCTTCATGACTTTCTCCCCGCATAGGCTGTGGACATGTCTCTGATCCTTTTGATAATGGGCGGAAACTTCTCCAGCATATATTCGATATCTTTGCTGGTAGTCTCACGGCCCATGCTGATGCGAATCGAACCATGAGCGCATTCAACCGGCAGTCCCGTAGCCAGAATCACGTGTGACGGATCCAGCGAGCCTGAAGCACAGGCGGAACCGGTGGAGACAGCAATTCCTTCCAGATCGAGGTAAAGCATGATGGCCTCACCTTCGGCACCCTCAAAAGATACATTCAGGGTCGAGGTGAGGCAATCGGTGGGATGGCCAACGAAATGTATGTCCGCTATATTTTTTTCAATACCTTTTCTGAGCATCTCTTTCAATTCCAGAAGACGCCTTGATTCATCCTCCATCTCGAGACAGCGCATTTCAATTGCCTTGCCGAATCCGATAATCCCCTGGGTGTTTTCAGTGCCCGCGCGCCGGCCACGTTCCTGATGGCCCCCTCGGATCAAAGGACAAAACGCCACCCCTTTTTTGACATACAATGCACCGACACCCTTTGGTCCATACATCTTGTGCCCGGAAAGGGTCATAAAATCCACGTCCAGATCACGTACATCCACTGGAATTTTGCCGATGGCCTGAACAGCATCGGTATGAAACAACGCGCCTCTTTCGTGGGTAATTTTGGCGATCTCCCTGATATCCTGGATGGTTCCGATTTCATTATTGGCCATCATCACCGACACAAGCCCGGTCTTGTCGGTCACCATTTCTTTGAGCTGATCCAGGTCTATTTTCCCGTGACGGTCCACATCAAGATACGATACAGGGATTCCCCTTTCCCTCATGCATTTGGAAGTCTCCAGAATGCAGGGATGTTCAATGCTGGAAGTTACAATTTCGCTGCGCCCCTTGCGGTCATAGGCACACTGTTTCGAATCGCAGCTCAGGATCGAGAGCACCGTGTTATTGGCCTCCGAGCCACTGCCTGCAAACATGAGTTCACTAGCATCGGCACCTATGAATGCTGCAATTTTCTCACGCTGTTCTTCTACTGCCTGCCGGGCATGTCTGCCGTAACCGTGCAGACTGGATGGATTTCCGAATACATCCATGGATTCGATCATGGCTTTTTTCACTTCCGGGTGCAGCGGCGTAGTGGCATTATGATCGAGGTAAACGTGTCTTTCAGACATGGAATCTCCCTTTTTTTTCATCTAATACAAAGATAGGGTCTGTTCCTGCAATTTGCCAGCTTTTAGGGTGTTTTTTATTCGTCCAGACCTGAATACCCTGCGGCTTGCTGCGATAAGTCTTATTGCACAATTTCAAATGGAAAGCTGTCCAACAGGTTTCCATCCTCGTCAAGCACATCCACGTGCCAGGCGCCTGTTTCATGCTTCTGTATTAGCTTCGAACTGCAGGTCCTCCAGCGCATGGAATTCACCGGCAGGGAAACCCGTGCACGTTCCATATCCCCGTAGTACCATGCATGTATGACATAGGTCGATTCCTGGGCCCCAACCACAGTGGTAAAACAGTAAAGTTTTGTAACGCTTGATGCAAAACTGCTGGCTGCGCCGACAATTTCGCGATCGACCACATCCAGACCAATCGCGCCGGATTCTATCTTTATGGGTTCAAATGTTTGTGCCTGCACAGGAATACTCATGATGCCCAAGGCTATCATAAAGCATACTACAACTGACACAGAACAAAGATTCAATCGTTTCATACGTTTCCTCCTTAGCTGTTTCATGAATATTTACTCCTGATAACTCGAATAAATAAAGAACAAATTTAATAATTATCCAACGAGACCTTTTCACTACAAGTAATACGCTTTATAGTACAAAGTAAAAAAATATCGAAGAGCGTGTCAGGCAATGATAAATCCTTACAAAAACTGTTTTACACTCAGATACCAGGCCGGATGTAAAATCATCCGCGAAGAGAGAGAGCCGGCAAGGGACTTAACAACGGTTAGCCTGCGTTCCAATTACCCAACCGATTTTGCAGAAAGCCGCACGATCCCGCTGAACATCTTTGGAGCAGGACCAAAGGGATGCGTGTTATTTATCCACGGGATGGGAGATCGAAATCTGAATCATCTGCGCTGGTTTCCGGAAAATTTCTCCCGTTTCGGCTTTTCAGGTGCATTGCTGAGACTGCCCTATCATTTCGAGCGAACACCTTCCGGATTCAGATCAGGCCAGATGTTCCTGGAAACCGACCGGGACGGGCTGAGAAATCATTTTGAACATTCCGTACTCGATGCCATGACCTGTCTTGACTACCTGGCCAGCAAGAATTACGGGCCGTTATTTATCATGGGCTACAGCCTAGGAGGATTTATCGCCACGATTACCGCATCCCTGTATCCCGAGATCCGCAGGGTGTCCCTGGTGGTAAGCGGAGGGAACTTCTATCACATCACATGGAAGAGTTTTGCAACCAGAGTACTGCGTTTAAGATATGAAGAAGATAAAACCTGTAATGCACACAAATGTAGAGCATATCATGCCGGAGTCTATCGTGAATTCATGGAAAGCCTGCAAGGCCCGTACATAGTATTGAACAGTGCCCCGATTTCATGCCTGGAATACGACCCATTGACTTTTGCCCGTTTCGTCGAGCAGCCGGTCCTGCTTACAGGGGCATTGCTGGACATATTTGTTCCCCGAAAATCAACCCTGGCTCTGCATCAGGCCTTACCGGATTCAACCCTCAAATGGCTGCCCTGCGGGCACCTTACATCCATTCTCTTTAAAGAGAGCATCCTCAAGCAAACCACAGAATTTTTCTCCCGGATAAATTCTCCTGTCATGGAATAGGTGCAATCACCTGGGAAGAGGCAAAGAGCCAGGTAATCACAAAGGCATTCATCAATGCACTTAGATATATCGTGCCCGTGATCTGATAGAACCAGGTGGAGAGTATCATGCAAATGGTCAGTGAGAGCATGATGAAAAACAATTCAATAATGAATACCACAAACACGCCACCCGGCCCTTCAAAGGGAATAAACCCCGTTGTCAGCAGGGGAACATACTGGATCAGCAGAAATAAAAATATCGGCACGATTAAGGCCAGAACATTGGAAAGAGTCCATGAAAAATAGGTCTTCAGCCAGGTATTCTTCCCCTCCGGCCGCAACTGTCCGTGTATGAAGGTTGTCAGGATCAGGAAACCAAAGAGCAGAAACGGGAAATAGATCATGAACATGTTAAACCTGTAGGGGGTCAGATCGCTGAAAAGCGGATAGATAAATCTGAAATCAACGATAAAGAAACGTTCCGACAAATATTCCAGCAGATAGACAAAACCGAACAAAATCAACCCAACGAGAATTGTCCTGCCGATTTTTCCGCCATCCAGCCAGAACCTGTCTTCATTATGTGAAACACCCAGTTCGTACAGTGTCAGCCCCGTTGCCTCAGCCTGGTGTTTAAACCACGCCCTGAAGATAAAAAAACCGATGATATTAATGCAGAGAAACCACCACACGATTCCATCAACCAGCAGCATGGGGAAGAGTGTATCGATGGGGACCACAAACTTGTGAATCGCAAATATGGTCATGATGAGCGGCAGATAGAGCCACATCAGGATGCCGTTGATGGTTGCAAATTTGAAATACGATTTTCCCGGACAGAAATATTCTGTCCGGGCCGGGCCCCGCAGGGAAGCGAAAAAATTCATGCGCAACAAAATCAGGGCCAGGGGCAAGGTGGAAAACAGGCCTGCCACCGCTGCCAGCAGGGTCATGAGTTCTTTTACCGGCCAGAGCTGTTTGTCGGCATCTATCCACAAACTCTCAGGCGGCCGCAGAGCTGCTTTGAGCCACTGCACTGTTTCAGCCACGCAGGCCCGACTATGCGATTCCTGCACATGTGAAATGCGGGGTATAAATACCCTGCGGGCAGTGCCGAGTGAAAAGTCGCCATAGGTTACTCCCAGCTTTGGATCTTTAACCGGAAAGGTCTTTTGCGAAGCTTCGCTCTGCATCCACTGGGCGATAATATCCGTGGTGCCGGTCATGCGGTCGCGAAATTCATCATACTCTCCGATGATCATCAGCATATTTTTCGGCATCGTCTTTGTTGCGCGCTCATCATAGGCATTGCCGATTACAACCACTGCATGCGCACCTGGATCTTCCAGGGCAATATTGTAAGCATACTCGGCCCCCATGCTGTGACCCATTATTCCAACTGAATCCGAATTCACAAATGGCAGCGAGCGCAAGTAGTCAAGCGAGGTGCGGCTGCCAAAGGTTTCATCGAAATCAGGATCGTCAAGATCCCCCGGGGGATCGGAGTTTCCCCGGCCCAGGGCGTCGATAGCTAAAACCACAAACCCTCTTCGGGCAAGCTCAATGCTGTAGGCATCACCGCTTTCGCGGTTGTTCTGGTATCCGTGAATAAATACAACTCCTGGTAAAAGCTGGTCTTCTTGCTTAACAACAGGCCTGAGCAATTTTGCCCGGATCTGCCTCCCGTTATAATTTTTGTAGTATACATTGGAAACCTGGACCTGGCCGAAGTCGGTCTGGATGCGATGTGCAATATATACAGCAATGAAACAGACAATGATACAGACGATAAAGAATCCGACGGCTTTGTTACCATGCCCCTTTTCAAAGAGCTGTGCAGTGTTCATACATGCACCTCCCCAAATTGTACTTCAATTTCAGCACACGCCGGTACTGGCATGTGAACATACTATACTATAATTACGTTTTTGTCTCGCGTTGAACAAAATCAAACAATTTTTATTGAACAACGGATATTGCACGACCCTTAAAATGCTTGAACGATTTATTCGGTGAAGCCCGGAGGCAGAGCATTGAATTCTTGACCAGATCCGGAGGCAGGTGCTGAAGGAGCTTCATGTTTTTCTCCGGCCCGGATTTCAAGTGATAACCCCAATTCACGGCCCTTTTGCCGGTATGAACCGCTTGCCAGACGAACGGCATGCATGGACTCAACCACAATAGCCGAGCCGGCCTGTACTGGACACTGGAATTCACAGAATCCACAACCGCTGCATTTGCGCTCGTCCACAAAAGGAACTGCCACGTTGATGTCATCGATCCTTTTGAGCTCGATGGCATTGGTAGGGCAGACTTCATCACAGATAAGACATTCCTGGCCATATTCCCAGGCAAGGCACTTGTGCTTGATAATATAGGCCGTGCCGACCTTGGCCCAGATCTTCTCATCAGGAGTCAAAGACCGGATGGCATCGGTGGGACATACCTGGGTGCATACATTGCACAGGGGTTCGCACGGTCCTCTGCGGGGAGTGACGACCGGACTGAAAAAACCGGCAAGACCCGCCTCAAGCCCCAGGGGCTGCAGGGTATTGGTGGGACAGGCCTTCATGCATTCTCCACAGCGGATACACCGCGCCAGGAACTCCATTTCAGGCAGGGCCCCCGGCGGCCTGATTACAACAGGATCAATGAGGTACCCACTGCTTTGGGCCAAGGGGATAGTCTTCAAGCTTGTTAGTGAAACAATCGCGGCACCGACCCCAGCCAGGCCGGACCAAATCAACGCTCGGCGCTGCCCCGAAAAAACACTCTCACTTACAGTTCCGGCTGAAGAAAATGTAAAACTGATTGCATCTGCCGGGCAGACATACACACATTTCTGACAGACTATACATTCTGAATGCTCGGTCAGAAAAGGATTCTCAGGGATAGCTCCCATCGGACAGGCCGGCCGACAAGCTCCGCACCTGGTGCAGGCACTGTTTACCTGTCTTCTTAAAAAAGGCCGCCTGGAAAAGACGGCAAAAAGCGCCCCTGCCGGGCACAGGTATCTGCACCAGAAACGCGGAGAAAGCACAGCGCAGGCAAATATCGCGGTGAACAACAATACCGTAAACCACTGCAGGGCATACCTGGAAATGTTGATCTCGGCATACGCCAGAGCTGGAACATCGAAAGCCTCGGCCAGCGGTCGCAGGACATTCAGACCCAGAGAAGCCAGTAAGGACAGAACCGGAAGAACGAGCAGCCCGTA
>JAFGIF010000093.1 GCA_016929755.1 Deltaproteobacteria bacterium
ATACGTCCAGCTGTCGCAGAATCCTCGTTCCGGTTGAACCTGAAAGACTGCTTAAGTAAATCATTATTCATGCATACCATAGAAAACACCTTGCCTTCCTCCTAATATGGGCAGGTCACCACGCAATGCCTGATCAATCTGAGCAAAAATACCTCATCCATCCGGCTGCAATTCTTAGGGCCATCGGTAAACGTACCAGGGACGCCTTTGTCCGGACCGTACGGAATATGAACATCGCCCCGGGCATCGATAAAGCTTCAGGCCTTGACTCCATGCCCGTATTACCGTAACAAAGATATTATCTTCCGTATCAGGGAGGTATGCTATGACAGGTTCTATTCGCAAATCCGTCATATCCGGAAGCTGGTATCCCGGAAATCCAAAAACTCTCAGAGAAACTGTATTGGGTTATCTGGAGGAGGCAACCATCCCGGAAATCCCTAACAGGCCCTCAGCAATCATAAGCCCTCATGCCGGCTATATATATTCCGGGCCTGTGGCTGCGTTTGCCTATAAGGCTGTCAAAAATTACTACTACACCAAGGTCGTTGTCATCAGCCCGTCCCACCGTGCCCATTTCCCGTTTCTGTCTGTATGGGGCAAAGGCGGATACGAGACGCCACTGGGAATGATCAGTGTTGATGAAGTATTATGTGAAAAACTCACCCGTGAGTCAGAACGTATCAAGGTCGATAAGAGCCCCCACATGCAAGAGCATGCCCTGGAGATTCAACTGCCGTTTCTGCAAACAATCTTCGGTTCGTTCAAGCTGTGTCCGGTCATAATGGGTGAGCAGGATATCTCACACAGTATGGCTCTCGCAGGCGCTCTGCACCGGTCCATCGACAATCCTGACGATGTGCTGGTGGTGGCTAGCTCGGACCTGTCTCACTTTTACAACTCTGTAAAGGCCGCCACGATGGACAACAATATTGCCAGACGAATTGAAGAATTTGATGTGGAAGGCCTTGGTCGGGATCTGGCGCAGGGGGTTAGCGAGGCCTGTGGCGGGGGTCCGATCATGGCCGCCATGCTCTACGGCAAAGCTTTATCCAAGACTTCATGCAGGGTCCTCAAGTATGCAAATTCGGGTGATGTCAGCGGAGACAAATCATCCGTGGTAGGATACCTTGCGGCTGTGATTTATTAATTTGCTAACGGAACATGCCTAGCGTACAATTCTTTGCACGGACTGCTCCGCTTTTTGAGAAGAAGCTCCGTTGAGAAGTTCATCCTGAAGCTGGGTTACACATTCCTTGCGGTTGCCGGATGCCAGGGCAAGATCGGCACCCAGCAGATGGGCCCGCGAACATGTCCTGTCGATCCTCAGTGCGGCCTCGGCCAGTTTCCAGGCGGTGACATTGTCATTCTCTGCAAAAAGAGCCTCCCCGACTTCGGCGCAGATTTCTGCCATTTCTCTGAAAGAATTAATCTCGCGATCGGTCTCTATCCCCAAGGAACGCATCATACTGTCCAGGGCAGTCACGAGGCTGTCTACATCATCGAGTTCTATGCTTGAGAAGATAATACCTGTCAGGGCTTTGCGGTCTGCGGGTTTTGCTTTCAAGGCCTCGCTGTAAAGCCCGAGTGCTTCAGAAAATCGGCCGCTGATACTGTATGCCCTGGCCAGACCGTCCCAGAGCAAATGATCGTAATCCCGGGCAAACCTTTTGGCTTTCTCCAGCCATGGCAATGCCTCATCAGTCCGGTCTTGCAATAAATAAGCAATCCCAAGACCGCGCAGGGCCGGATAGCAATCGGCATTTACCCGGATCGAGGCCTGGTAGGCCTTGATCGCTTCATCCAGTCTTCCGACTCTCTCCAGGGCCAGGCCGTAGTAGAAAGGCAGTTTTTCCCGGATGTCAGGAGGTATGGGGAATATTTCAATCTCTATATCTAGGCTGGCAGCCTTTTCCAGGGCAGTGATTGCTTCATCAAATCTGCCGGCTATGATATGTACTGAGCCCAGACGATAATTCAGCAGGCCGCATTCAGGAAAGCGCTGCAAGGCCTGGACCAGCTCACGGGCGGCCTCTTCTCTTCTGTTCAGCTTCAAATAGCAGTCAGCGCCCAGTGAATAGCTGTACTTAAACCAGTTTTCCTGATGATACTTTTGCCTGGCACGTGCAATATACTCCAGACAGTTCTCATATTCCAATATGGCATAGTAGCTCATGGCGATGAAAAAATTCTGGGTAGCCGTGTCTTTCCCCTGGTTCAGCTCTTCCAGGAGTATTTCCAGATTGCGCCTGCCTTTTTCCATGCGGGTCTGATCATCCTGGTAGCCTGTATGACGGATGGTGATATCAAGGGCCTCAACCCCGATCGAGTTTCTCTGCAGTATTGGCAGCAACTGCTCGTGTATTCTACCCTCGAAACGGATATCATTGCGGTTGGGGAAAACTCTGACCTGATAACTCATTGTCCGGCTGCCGCCACAGTCTTCATTCACAATCTTGAGCATATAGGCCCGTTTTTTGGCAAAACCGAGCTGTTTCTTGAATTTCAGCAGCGCCTGCCGCTCCTTTTCATCTATACGGTCATCCGCATCGAGCCATAACAGATAGTCGGATCGGGCAAGCTCGATCGAAGCATTTCTGGCTGCCGAAAAATCACTGCACCACGGGAAGTGCCCGAGGGTTACTCCGAAACTTCGGGCAATCGATACCGTCTTATCGGTTGAGCCGGTATCCACGACCACGACTTCATCAACAAAATCTTGAATATCTGATAGAATATTGCCAAGGCGGTGTTCCTCGTTCTTCACGATCATAACCGTGCCGAGAGTGGCCTGCCTCGTTCTTTTTCTTTTCTTCTTCAACGTGTCAATCCCTCATGATTATTTTGCTCTTTTCAGCTTTTCGGCATTGTAGACCTTCATATTGAAATCCATAACTCTTCAATCAGGAACCAACCTTCTCCTTTGCAAACATATTTAATTCAGGACTGTTCGGATAGTGGCTGCGCAACTGGTTCAGAACAGCATCACTGACAAGATCGCACCTGCCGGTTTCTTTAACGGCCTGCACCAGGTTGGTGAACGCATCGATATTTTCGGGAAAACTGACGAGCACTTTCTGGAAGGTTTCGATGGCGGTAATGGCATCCCCGGCCTGCCATTGAATAACACCTAGATTGTTAATAGCCTGGCTGTTATGAGCGTCGAGCTTAAGCACCCGCTGGAAAATCTGTACCGAACGTTTCAGATCACCCTGATCAAATGCGTCTTCGCCCCATTTCAGGATAATCTTGATCCTGTCTTTCGGATCAAGGACAAGCTTATAGCCCTTTTCTGTGTCATTATCCCACAATTCAATCACACCTTCCCATTTGTCTGCAAAATAGGCCCGGTTGGTATCGAGACTGGCATTGTAATCGAGCTTGTTGCCTTCAAAAGTCTTGCGGCCGTAGTGATGGACAAAGCAGTCCCGTGCA
>JAFGIF010000094.1 GCA_016929755.1 Deltaproteobacteria bacterium
GTTCCGCTTTCTCCGGTAAGCAGCACATTTGAGGTGCTTTGTGACGCGATTTTAGCAAGCCTGAGTGTCTCCATGAAATTTTTATTGCACCCGATAATATCTTCGTAGTCTATATTTGCCTTGGCTCCGATCATTTTTGTAACCAAGGTCCTGGCCCTCGTAATCTCATTAAGGATGATCACTTTGCCCAGGACGTGCTTTTCCGGAGACATAATAGCGTTGAATGTCATGGTATAGTCAGACCCGGCATTATCAATAAATATTCTGACTTCAGCATCTGTCACGGTTTTTTTATTGATGATCATATTGAGAAAGGTTTTGTTTTTTTCACCAAAGACTTTGCAGATGTCTTTTCCGATAACCTTATCAGGTGAGAGATTGAACAAACGCTGGGCATTTTGATTGATCAAAGTAATTTTGTTTTTCGTGTTGATCGATATCAAGGCTTCCGGGATAGACGCTATCACGGTTTTCTGTAAATTTTCAGCAACTTGGCATTCTGAAAAGGCCTTCTTCAAGTACAGGAGATTCTCAATGGCATGAGCAGCTGCTACAACCATGCCCAGGGTATGGGGATTAGCGTTTAAAAAAGGACCGGTAACATTTATTATGCCGATTATGTTTCCTTCGGGATTATGTATCGGAGCGCCGTTGCAGGTGTAGTTATGGAAAGATATGAAATAATGCTCGCATGAAAACACCTGTACCGGCTGGTTTAATCGCATGGCCGTACCGATTCCGTTGGGCCCGATTGTATCTTCGCTGGAGCAGGCGCCCGGCACGAAATTTCCTCTTTGAACATTTCGAACTGTATTTTCGTCACCCAGCAATTTCAAAATATATCCATTCGAATCACATAGAGAGCAGAAGAAACCGGAATCTTTTACGTAGTTATTCAGATTATCCAGAAATGGCATGCTGGTAGTAATTAACTCTTCATTTTTATCGATGAGCTCGGCCAGTTCTGTATCATTGAGAACATGGGTAATCTTTTTTGTGTAGGGATCAAGTTCCAGCTTGCTTGCCCGTTCCCATGAGTCAAGGATTGTTTCGGATATTATAGTGTTATCTACCGGTAAACCAGATACAAATCTTTTCCATTGACGAAGTGTCTGGTTGTGCTTTTCTAAAATATTCTCCATGATGATTGATCTCCTCTAAGTTGGCTTTAGAAGGACAATCCAAAATCTTAAAATTATATTGTCCTACACTAGAACATATTTTGTCTCAGAATGCAACACTTAGATGGTTCATTGAGTTGGAATACGCTCATTTATTAAACAATGCCTTCTTAAGGCAATACATAACAATATGTAATTAAAAGATATATTAGCCTGCGGCGGGCTTTTGGTACAGTGTTTGCTCTACCAAACATGAAAAGACAAAATAATTCAAGCTTTGAAATTAATTATAAAGTGTTTGCAAAAACAAAAGGAATAAATTGGTAAAAGTGATGAGTTTGACACGCAGAGAAATTTTAGAACAGCTGGTTCGTCAGGGAATTATGGGATTATCACGAATAAAGCACGAGTGTCGTTGTTTTGAGTTGTACTGGGCTTTGTGTCGTGAAAATACTTTGCCGATGAATTAGATAATATCATGTCTGAAATTGGGAGAGGGTATTCAGGCTATCATGACTTTAAAAAACAAGCATGATTGTAATTGGTTAAAATAACCCTGCAGGGAGAGCTTGTACTGGAAAGGGGCAATGCTGATGAAAAAACCGAACAAAAAACAATTGGTTGAATTTTATAAGATGATGGTGCGGATACGCAAGGTGGAACAGAAACTGATGGATGTCTTTTCCGCTGGTGAAATCCTCGGATTCCTCCATGTCAGTATCGGTCAGGAAGCGGCTCCGGTTGGTGTGTGCGCTCATTTGAAAGACGCAGATTATATTAGCACCACTCATCGGGGACATGGGTGGGCCGTGGCCAAAGGTATTGATTTAAATCCTGCTATGGCCGAGCTTTTCGGTAAAAAAGAAGGCTTCTGTCTCGGACGGGCCGGTTCTATGCACCTGGCCGATACAGCAATCGGTATCATGGGTGCTAATGGAATCGTCGGTGGAGGGATTCCGATTGCTACCGGTGCCGCTTTTGCCGCCCGGTATAAGAAAACCGACCAGGTGGCAATAGCTACTTTCGGAGAAGGGGCAACAAGCGAAGGTGCTTTTCATGAAGCTCTAAATTTTGCTGCAATCAAGAAACTCCCGATTGTATACGTATGTGAGAATAACGCATGGGCCGAATTTTCTCCCAGAAGCATACACCTGCCTATTGAGAGTGTAACCGCCAGAGCGCTTGCATACAATATAGAAGCCGTTTCTGTCTCGAATAATGTCCTGGAAATCTTTGATGCAGCCGGTGAAGCGATCCAAAAGGCCCGAAACGGTGGAGGTCCCACCCTGCTGGAAGTTAAAAGTGAGCGCTGGTACGGCCATTATGTCGGCGATGCCCAACAATACCGGGGCAAAGAAAGCGTAGCAGAGGCCATGGGGAAAGACTGTATCCTGGATTTCGAGAAGGAACTCATCAAGGACAAGATCCTCAAAAAACAGGATATTGAGAATGTTCAGTCCCTAGTGGATGCAGAAGTAGAGGATGCGGTGAGTTTTGCCCGTGAATGTTCATACCCGCAAGAGTCAGAAATGCTGGACGGGTTGTACGTGTAACGGGTCATGATGATTCGCTTTAATGTCAATATCCAAGAGCTTTAGGAGCATACGATGAAAGAAAGCAGATACATATTCGCCATTAAAGAGGCCATGGAAGAGGAAATGGAGAAAGACGAAAACGTTTTTCTCATCGGCGAGGATGTCGGCCTGGCAGGCGGTTCCTTCGGAGCGAGTCGAGGACTGTATGATAAGTTCGGACCGGAGCGAGTTGTGGACACCCCTATCAGTGAACTCGGATTTACCTCTATTGCTGCAGGCGCAGCGTGTTGCGGTCTCAGGCCTATTGTTGAAATCATGTTCATGGATTTTGTTACCTGCGCTATGGACAGTATCGTCAACCAGATTGCCAAGATGCGCTACATGTTTGGAAACCAGAACACGGTCCCGATTGTCATCAGGATGCCTGAAGGAGGTGGTCTGAATGCCGGCCCGCAGCATTCCCAATGCCTTGAGGCTTGGTTTGCCCATGTGCCGGGGCTGAAAGTAGTAATGCCGGCAACTCCCTATGATGTCAAAGGGCTGCTCAAAGCGGCCATCAGGGACGATAATCCGGTGATATTTATTGAGAACAAAACACTGCATGCCATGAAGGGGCAAGCTGCCGAGGCAGAAGAAGATGTGGTACTGCCGCTCGGCAGGGCTGATATCAAGCGCGAAGGCAAGGATGTCACTGTGGTCACGGCATCGAGGCTGGTACATGAATCACTGAAAGCGGCCGAAATTCTGGCAAATGAGGGAATTGAACTGGAAGTGATCGATCTGCAAACCATCCAGCCCTGGGATCGAGAAACTGTTTATTCCTCAATCGGAAAGACTCACCGGCTTGTGGTGGCGCACGAAGCGGTTAAGCAGTTTGGCTTCGGTGCCGAGATAGCGGCATCTGTGGCCGAAGAGCTTCTGGATGAGCTTGACGCCCCGATTATGCGAGTCGGGGCACCATTCGGACCGGCTTCTTACAGTTTGGAAAAATTTTATGTGCCAGGGGCCGAAGATGTCGTCAGTGCTGTAAAAAGGACCCTGGAAAGAAGTTTTTAAGAGAGGAGGCACAAGTAAATGAAGGCTGCCGTCTGGTACGGGAAAGAAGATATCCGGATCGAAGAAGTCCCTGATCTCAAAGTCGGGCCGGGACAGGTTAAAGTGAAAGTCAAACAATGTGGGATTTGCGGTTCCGATCTCCATGAATTCTACGATGGACCTTTTATTATTCCCCGCAAACCCCATCCGTTGACCGGAAGATCCGGCGGACCGATCATCCTCGGGCACGAGTTTTCTGCCGAAGTTGTCGAGGCAGGAGAAGGGGTTGAGAGGTTTAGTCCCGGTGAACGTGTTACGGTGAACCCTCTTATCTATTGCGGGCAGTGTCATTACTGCAGAAGCGGGCAAAACATCATGTGCACCAAACTGGGGACTGTCGGTTTTGCATGGGACGGTGCTTTTGCGCAGTTTGGTGTCTATCCTGATTATTCTCTGTTGAAAATTCCTGAGTCGGTAACCGACGATATGGGGGCCACGATTGAACCCCTGGCGGTAGCCATTCATGCCGTTAACCGCAGTGGCATGAAGGTTGGTGACAATGTGGCAATTGTCGGTGCCGGTCCGATCGGTCTTTTTGTCCAGCA
>JAFGIF010000095.1 GCA_016929755.1 Deltaproteobacteria bacterium
GAGCGACTTGACATTGGCCCGCAGCCGGTTTGCAATCGACAGGCCTGCCGCGTCGTCGGATGCATGGTTGATACGGTAACCGCTGGATAGACGCTCCATGTTGATGCTCAGGCGCTGCTCGGTTTGCTGAAGCTGTCTGTGGGCGTTGATGGCAGCCACATTGGTATTAATACGAAGTGCCATAATATATCCTCCTTGATTTATTCCGACCATCCCTGGCCGGGTATTTCTTTTCCAAACATGGGGATGTTCTTTCAAATCCCTTTAAAAATACGCCCCCCATGCAAAAAGCTTTTACATAAGATCTTTATCGACAACCAAATTAAATACTTTAATATTGACTGTCTAAAACAGCTCTCAATCTTTGCATTCAGACCAAGAGTATACCTTTTGATGTCTTTTTTAAGGATACTACAAAGAAACGACCCCGGGGATTGGTGGGATCGGGATCATGATTTGAGAGGTTTAGCTTGGGTAATGATGATAAATCAATAACCTTTTTATGTTAAGGCAAGCTAACTTTTACTCGAATTCAGCGTCATAAATTATATTTGAGCCCTGTTTTTAAATTTCAGAGAGTTTGCGGATTACATCACTGAGCTGTATCGGGCAGACTTTGATCCCTCCTACCCGCGCCCCCCAATGTAAATGGGGGCCATTGACCCTGCCGGTAGCCCCGCTCAAGCCAAGTTGTTGACCTTTGCAAACGCTCTGACCGGCAGCTACCTGTATAACGCTGAGATGGGCATACACCGTAAAAATGTTCATCCCATGATCTATAACCACACAGTTCCCGGCATAAAACAGTTCCTTGGCCAGTTTGACCACTCCCTGATTTGCCGAAAAAACCGGCGTACCTATATCAGAACGCAAATCAACCCCGGAATGAATACTGACCATGGTGCCGTTGAAAACCCGTTTTGTGCCGAAGGCGCTGGTAACACCGCCTGCCAGGGGCATCTGAAATGGTTCGCGCCACAATCTGGCGGAAATTTTATCCGTATAGATTTCTTTTACTTCCAGCCATTCCCGTTCCACCCGCCTGCGGTCATCGTCACTGAGAATAATCATGGCCGGATCAATCCGCAGTTCTTCTGTTGCAAACGTAGTGGAAACAATAGTGAAAGCAACAGCTTTGGTATGGATAGAGTTCTTGTCAGAGAATTTGAGAAGAACAACATTTTTAGCGGGCTTTGCAGAAAGAGGGATCGGTATAAGCCCGATAAATTTCCCCTCAATTCCCGAAGGATGTTCGATAACAGGTATGGTTATTTCATTATAACTCAGTTCTATTCGGGTGTATGCCCGAGGTGCATCGCTTGTATCCACCTCCAATAAAAGGGTATGGCCCGGCGCAACTTCGCTTTGAGAAAGGATAATCCTGGGTCCTGCTGCAGGGGGTAGAGCCGATGCCGGACACAGAGGAAATCCACCGATTACGATGATGATCATGAAAAATCGCAATATATGTTTGTAAGAAGCATATTTCATTTATAAAAACCTTGCCCTATCTGGTAAAATAGATTTGCAGCGTTTCCACTCCATTTTGGTTCGATCATACTCTCGAAACCGTTCATGTCAACAGTCCTTGGCTGAATGTGCAGAATATCACAAAAATGACCACACGAATTAAACATGTCCTGGGTCACTGAAGGAAAACAAAGAAAAGGTCTTTCGATACGCAGCCAATATCCCGGTTGTGTTAAGAAAAAATAAACGTTTGATGCATCTTCGGTTAATCATTATGCGCTTTATAACGACTTGGGTAGAAACATAATGATCGGTACGCCTGCCAGGCCGAACAGTGCGCTTATGGTAAAGGCCATGTTAATACCCAGCAGGTCTGAAAGCCAGCCGACAAATACGACCACTGCCGCTGAACTCAAAAACGTGATCGTCATATACAACCCATTGGCGGCACCACGGTTTTTGCCGCAATGATCATGAACCACCGCCATAATCACCGGGGCAAAGGCAAAGACTGCCAGCCCCAGAAGAACGAGCAGAGGCAGAAGCATCCAGTCGGGAGAATAAAGAATCGCCAGCATCAGAAGCGATGATACCGGCATGGTCATGAAAAGCACTGCACGGCGTCCGACCCGGTCGCTCAGGGTACCGCCAATCAGTGTGCCAACGGTCCCGGCAAGTTCGAGCACCGCCAGGCTTATCCCTCCCAGCCACAGGCTTTTCCCCGATGAAACGATATAGGTCGGCAGATATGCCGCCAGGGTACCAACCAGAAAAGCCCGCGAGATGATAATGCCACTCAGGGGAATCATTACCTTGCGCATAACGCCCCATACTTCTTTCAAACCCTGCTCTGATCGGTGCATGACCCTGGTATTAAACCCCTTGAGGCGTATCAGGAGAAACAGCGAGGCAAAAATCCCAACAATCATGACAGGATAACTGCCCTCCAGGCTCAGGTTTGTGACCGCCCACACGGCGAATAACGGCCCGATAGTGCGGGCCAGCTCCCCGCCTGTCATCCAGAAACTCATGCCCCTGCCGAGCCTGGTACCCGAAAGTTTGGCTATCATGGGTGGCCCCAGCACATGAAAAACAGCCGCACTCAACCCCGCGGTCAACAGCATTATACACAGTATGGCATAGTTCGGGGCCAGCCCCAGCAAACTCATTGCAATCGCGGTAATGGCAGGGGCAACGACTGCCAGCACACCTAATTCGATCCGGTCCGAAATGATCCCGATTATCGGATTAAACAGCGATGGCAAACGGAATATTACGGTAAGTGTGCCGGCCAGCAGCATGGTAAGCCCGAATTTGGGGATAAGCAGCGGCAGAAACGGTGAGAGAAAACTGGAATATACATCGTGAATAAAATGGCCGCCTGAAATCAGGACAACCTTATCAGTTTGAAAATCATCATCAGATCTCTGCATGAATTGTCCTGCTCTTTGCTATTTATATCGTTCCTGTTTCTTTTGAAGGCCTGAAACAATTTTTTTCAGACAATACTTGCCCATACTCGACAATACAAGGGATATCTGCTAGGGAGCAAGAAAAAGACGTATCCAACCCAAAAAGGGAAACTTGATGACAGCCACATTTCAACTGCTCTATGGCTACCGGCACTGTTTCGGCAAAACCGAATATGTTGCCGGTACAGTCGCGACAGAAAAGGAAGCACAGGCATGGGTCAAAGAAAAACAGCACAATTCCGGCAAAGGCATTCTTGTGCCTGAAAACGAGCCGCTTCGCATTTGTCCGGTGGTGGGCTGCCCTGCCAAGCTGCAGAGGCCCTGGTTTTCCTACCGATCAATCGCCGGAGCCGATCCCGAATAATGCCTTGCTGCAATTTCAGGCTATGTATAGCGCTAAAAAAACATGGTATAAAATAAAAATAAGGAACGCTCTTCGATGAACCATTCACCTGAAATCGTGATCTACGGTGCCGGTGCAATCGGCGGTGCTCTGGGCGGATGGATTTCGCCGCATTATGGCCGCGTCAGCCTCCTGGCACGCGGCGAGCATGCCGCCGTGATGCAATCAAACGGGCTGATTCTGCATTCACCAAAAGATAAAGAAATACCGCAAGTGGTTCCGGTGTCGGTAATCGATGATCTGGCCCAAAAACCTGAAGCCGATATCGTGGTACTTGCCGTAAAAAACTATGACCTCGAACAGGCAGCCATTGACATCAAAGCCAAACTCACCCGGGAACCGCTGATCGTGGCGGCGCAGAACGGCATTGAAAACCAGGACATTCTGCCCAGGTACTTTTCAAACATAATTTACAGCGTCATCTGCTTCAGCGCCTGGCTTGAAAAACCCGGAACGGTCTGCTATCTCCCCGGGGGAGCGCTCGTACTGGGGACACCCCATAGCCCGGACGAACAACTGCGGTATTCCATGCAGACCGTCAGAAACATCTTCACCCTGGGCATCAAAACCGAAATAACCGACCATTTTCAGGACGCCATGCACTGCAAACTGGTAATGAACCTGATGAATGGGCTCTTCAGCCTTACCGGAGTTCATGTACAAAACATTTCATCGATGCACACATTCAAAAAGCTTATGGCAGGCACCCTGCTCGAAGGCATTGAGATTGTTCGGAAGGCCGGATACAAAGAAGTCAAGCTGCCAAGAATGCCGAGTTGGAAAACCATACGTATTCTGGGCATGCTGCCAAACTTTGTCTTCAGGATGTTTATCAGAAACATGCTTTTCGACAGCACATCCCAGGATATCCTCGACCGCAAAAAAACAATTTCCGAGATCGATACCCTCAATGGTTATATCGTGAACATGGCAGACTCGCTGGGAATCGCTGCTCCCTATAACAGGACAATTTACCGCCTGGCGCAAACAGGCTTCAGAAATGCTGCTTTCAAGCCGCTTGATGTAAAGGTCCTCTGGCAAAATATTCAAAAGGCATCAAGTTGACCAGGCAGCACTTCAAACAATACTAGAAACTTTGGGACGAAGAGCTTTCGAGCACATTGTCTGCGGCAGATGTCGTGTTTGATGAGAACAATTCAAGATATTCCAAGATCGGATTTCCCCCGGTCAAAATCTCTTTGGCCTCACCATTATCGATAAGCATGGCAGGAACATCCGCAATCCCGAATGTTCTCAATGCCGCCTCACACTTATCAGCCGGGCAAAGATAAATTATGACATCTTGCAATGTCTCCCTGTGGCAGTACTGAATAACATCTTCACATTGCGAACATTCTTTGCCATAAAAAATATAGCCGGTTATGTCTGAATTGCCTGCGCCAATCTTCTCACTGGCGATTTTTTTAAGGTCTACAGGCGCATTGGGGACATTGATCAGAAAGGTGATGAACAAAACACTGGCAAAACTCAAGATTGCGACCAGGGCAGTATATCTGCGATAGATTATAGAATAAGATATCGTTAAAATAACGATAATTGCGAAAATTCCCAGACAGAAATGACAGAAAGCCCGCGCTGAAACGATCTGAAACCCTACCAGGTATCCTTCCACTGCAAGCCCTGAAATCAGCATGGCATCAATAAAAACCAGCACCTTTTCCGCTGAATCTCCAATTATTGGCAGACGCAGCAATTTAGGGCGCCAGCTGCGCTGGAGCAAAAGCCGGTAAATAAACAAGGCAGATACCCCTGCAAAAAAAACCAACCCTATCAGCAAAACCGGGATCTCGCCATACCTGGCAAAGCTGTCAACGACGCGGCATCCATCTGTCGTACAGAGGCTTCCGTCAGCTAAATTCATCACGAGTTCGATGAAGGTATAGGCAATACCGAAAAGCGCAATCATTAACGGGACATGTTTACTCCAGGATCTCATCTCTCAACTCTCGCATCTATGTTTATAAATTCTTTACCATTATTAGTTATTCTCGTCCAAACGATTTTTTTCATATGTAAATAGTCACCATATTTCCGGGAGGTTTTGATTTTCGCATTTTTAAACTAAGCCAGGGGATAGTGAGGGGGACGTCCATAATTA